>DATBAY010000283.1:0-10556 GCA_036271295.1 Lacipirellulaceae bacterium
GTTGTACAATCCGCCACGGTCGACCGGCTCGTTCTTCCACGTGATGCGGAACAAATTCACCGGGTCGATATCCCACAGACCGACATTTTTGAGCCGCTGTTTGATTTTCTCCGGGACGCTGCTGGGGTCGCGCATCTGCGCGAACGTCGGCAACAGAATCTTCCGCTCTTTAAAACGAGCAATGGTACGGGCCAATACTTTTTCGTCGACTTGCATCACTCACTCGTTGTTTCGTTCTAATGTCACCCGCCGTAGCGTTGAGACGCAGAGATAAGTCTTCAGATTTCTAGTTTTGGGCCTTCGCATCTTTGCGAGAATTCCTTAACGCGTCCGCGACGGCATTCACCGACGGCTCGATGGATATTGGCTGCCCCCCCGCACGAATCGCGTTTTTCGTATCCTTCAAACCGCTTCCGGTAATCATGACTAGCACCCGATCCGTCGGTTGAATCGTCTTATCGATTGCCGAAACCACCGCCGCCAACGATGCGGCGGCTGCTGGCTCAGCAAACATACCGTGTCGGCCCGCCAACCGCATCGCGTCTAGTATCGCATCATCGCTCGCCGTCACAACAACGCCGTCCGACTCGCGAATCGCATTCACCGCTTTTCGCCAATTTCGAGGCACATGGACATCAATACTGTCGGCGATCGTTTTCCCGTCGCCGATGGGCGGCAACCTGCCGTGCTCGATCGCATAATCGATCGGCTTCACGTGTTCGGCTTGGACGGCTAGCAAACGCGGCAAGCGCTCGATGACACCTAGCTCGCGCATTTGCTTGAGTCCCTTCCAGATGCCGGCGATCGTGCAACCGTCGCCGACACTGACGGCCACCCAATCCGGCACGCCGCCAAAGCTCGCAGATTGTTCCGCAACTTCTAAACCGGCCGTTTTCTTGCCTTCCACAAGGACGGGATTAATCGCGCAGTTGCGATTGTACCAACCGAATTCCTGACAAGCCTGCGAGCACAAGTCGTACGCGGCATCGTACGAAGACTTTACGGCGAAAACGGTGGCGCCAAAAACTTGCAGTTGCGCAACCTTCGGTTCCGGCGCTGTGGCAGGGACGAAGATGTATGCCGGCAACCCGGCGAGCGCCGCATGTCCGGCCAAACTACTCGCGGCATTTCCGGTCGAGGCGCAGGCGATCGTCTTCGCGCCGACTTGCAGCGCGTGTGCGACGCCAACGGAGCTGGCCCTGTCTTTGAATGACGCGGTCGGATTCCGTCCTTCATCCTTAAGCAGGATTTGTCCCAAGCCTAGATGTTTGGCTAACCGAGTTGCGTCCAACACCGGCGTCCAACCATCCGACCAATCGTGGCGGATTGCCGTCGGCTGCAGCGGCAGCAACTCCTCATATCGCCAATGATTGAGCGCTCGGCCCGAGAGCGGCTTCGCGTTCCAGGCCGCACGAACGCGATCGAAATCGTATTCAACGTCGAGGATGCCGTCCGCCGGTCCGCACTTTGGGCAGGTCATCCATACGCCTTCAGCGACCGCCAAGCTGCGGCCCGAATAGGTGGCGCCGCAGTGAACGCACGCCAGTTCCGTCACACACGATTTATCTTCAATGTTTTTCACACTCTCGAATGTAACTGGACCGCGGGGGCCAAGCCAGAGCAGGGGGCGGCAGCTATAATGCCAGTTTTCAGCAGGCGCATCCGAGCCGTACTATTCGCCGCATGGTCGATCTTTTCTGCACCCCATTCGTCGACCTGATCCAGCGCATGCGGCTGGAGTTTAAGAATCAGCAAGCCATTTTCGATCTGCCGGCGCGCAAATGGTATCTGCCTCCGGCCGCCGACAACGCGCCTGACCTTTCGGTGCGCTTCCACGATCGCGTCGCCGGCAATGCGTCTGGCCCGGCCTCGGGGCCGCAAACGCAGATGGCCCAAAACATCGTCCTCTCCTGGCTCGCCGGCGGGCGGATCATGGAGCTCAAAACCGTTCAGGTCAACGACGAGCTCAAAATCTCCCGCCCTTGTATTGACGCGACCAATATCGGCTACAACATCGAGTGGTCGCAGGAGCTGAAAGTCGCCGATTCGCTCGATCAATACGTGCAAGGGGCGATGCTTATCCACATGCTGCGACACGCGCCCGATGTTTTTGGCCATCCGTTCGGCGAGAGCCCGCTCGCCGGTACCAGCGGTGAATTGATCTACGACATGTCCGTCGGTTACGACCTGGCCGGCATTCAAACGCCGAAAGTCGTAAATTTCATCCGCGGTATGATCGACGCAAAGGACAGCGTCGCTCGACTTCGCGATCAGATCCCGCGCTGGCTTGCGCCATTACGCGATCTCGATTATCCGACGGCACTAAGCCGCAGCATCACACTATCCACCTTTCACGGTTGCCCGGCCGAGGAGATTGAACGCATCTGTGAGTTTCTGCTGACCGAATTGGATGTGCATGTCATCGTAAAGATGAACCCGCCAATGCTCGGCAAAACGCGGCTCGAACACTTGCTCTACGATGTCATGGGGTATACCGAGCTTCACGTCAACGACAAGGCGTATACCTCCGGCCTTCAATTCGAGGAATCGCTCGCGATTTGCAATCGGCTGACGAAACTCGCCAGCTCGCACGGCCTCCAGTTTGGAGCGAAGTTTTCCAATACGCTCGAAGTCGAAAATCACCGCGCGTTTTTTCAGCCCAGTGAAAAGATCATGTATCTTTCCGGCGCCCCGCTGCACGTTATTACGCTCACACTTGCGGCCGAGTTCCGCAAGGCGGTCGGCCCCGCGTTTCCCATTTCATTTTCCGCTGGCGTCGATCGCAAGAATTTCGCGGGCCTCGTGGCCTGCGGGATCGTGCCCATCACCACCTGTACTGATTTGTTGAAAACTGGCGGTTACGGTCGCCTGCCGCCGTATCTGCTTGAGTTGCAGAAGGAAATGCAGAAAGTCGGCGCACGCAAAATTGATGACTTCATCCTCGACTATCGTGGCCAACGTGCCGCCGCCGCGGGTGATCCTGTGGTGGCTGGATACTTGAACACGCCGCTCGTCGTTGCGGAAACGCAAGCCAATCCGCGGTACTTTGCTGCGCAAAACAGCTCGGTGCCTAAGAGGATTGACTCCCATCTCGTTACGTTCGATTGCATTACCTGCGATAAGTGCATTCCAGTCTGTCCCAACGACGCCAACTTCACTTATCACACGGGTGAATTGCGGTTGCGCTACCGCGATATCGAAGTGCAACCCGATGGAAGCATTTCTCGCGTCGGTGACGAGCAGGTGTTTGCACTTGAAAAAGCTGATCAAATCGCCAACTTCGCGGATTACTGCAATCATTGCGGCAATTGCGATACGTTCTGCCCGGAATACGACGGCCCCTATTTGAAGAAGCCGAACTTCTACGGAAGCCGGCGCGCGTTCGAAGCCGGCGCGCCGCACGATGGTTATTTCGTCGAAAGTATAACGAAAGGATTGAAAATCTGGGCCCGCGTTGGCGGCGTCATCCGTTGGTACGAAGTTCTCGACAATGGCGAGGCCGTGCGGTACTTCGATGGCATGGTGACGCTCGATATCGCAGCCAATGACGAATTCTCGCTCGCGGCCGCCAGCAATCGGCCAGCCGCAGCCTACCGGGTCGATATCGGTCGTATGAACGCGCTGGCCGTGTTGCTTCGCGGAATAACGAATTCCGCGCGAGTACACGCAGTGAACACGCCGCTTCTAACCGCGGCCGCCAGTGCGACCGGCTAATCCAAGTCATCGCTCGCCGCATCGCGATATGCCGACCAGTCGATCTTCAGTTTTCGCATGCGAGCGCGCAACGTATGCGGATTGATGGCCAATTGCTTGGCAGCGCCGCGCGGGCCTTCAATCCGTCCCCGCGCAAGGCGCAAAGCCAATTCGATATGAGCTCGCATTGCGTCGTTGAGCGTCGCCACACGCTGCTGTCGAACAGCATCGCCATTCGGTTGGATGATCGCCGTGGATTGTTCGACGCGTCGCGGGCTACCACCCGAAACGCCCAATGCGGCCGCCAGTTCCAACGAACGACCGTCGCCCAAAATCGCGGCGCGATCGATAACGGCGCCCAGCTCACGGATATTGCCGGGCCAATCGTAACTTTGCAGCAGCTCGATATCGGCATCCGAAGGAAGCACTGGTGCCAAGCCGAAGCGAATCGCGGCCCGCTGTGCGAAATGTCTCGCCAACGACGGTATATCGCCCACACGATCTCGCAACGGCGGCAGCAGAATCGGAAATACCGCAATCCGGTACCACAAATCCTCGCGGAACGTGCCTTCGCGCACCATCGCGGCCAGATCACGATGTGTGGCGGCTACAACTCGTACATTGACGCGAATCGGTTTCGAGCCCCCAACACGCTCCACGTAGCCGTCCTGCAACACGCGCAAAAACCGCACTTGCGCATCGAGCGGCAGCTCGCCGATTTCGTCCAGGAACAAAGTGCCCATATCGGCCCGTTCAAACCATCCCTGACGGGTCTCGGACGCACCAGTAAAGCTGCCTTTTTCGTGGCCGAAAAGTTGCGAGTCGATCAACTCGCGAGGAATTGCCCCACAGTTCACTCGCATGAACGGTCCGCTGTGACGTTCATTGCGGTTGTGAATCGCGCGAGCAACAAGTTCCTTACCAGTCCCTGTCTCACCCAAAATCAACACCGGCACTTCGGATCGACTCACGAGATCCACGCGCTGCATCACAGGCGCGAGGCCGGCGTCTTCACCCACGATAGTCTCGCCTGTATCGTTGCGCCCCATTCGACGAAGCAGCGATTGGCGCTCGGCTTCGGCTGCCTCTCGCAATGCGGCGAGCTCGTGCAGGCGGGCATCGTTGTCGAGCGCCACCCCCATCGGTTCGAGAATCGACTCGAGCAACTCGATATCGAGCTCGGTAAACTTCGTCTTGGGTTTCGCTAACGCCAGCAGAATGCCGCGCGCACCGTGCTCCCCGTGCAGCGGGGCGATGAGCCAATCGCCGGCCGGCGAACTCGGGTATAGGAGGCCGAAGATCGAATCTTCCTTTGCGAGGTCATCTACGCGATGCAGCAGCGTCTGCTGACGCATCCATCGATCGAGGCGCCGCCATGCAGATTCCTGAAACTCAAGCTCATTGAAGGGCTCGGCAGCGGGACTTTCGGGCCCATTGGCGATCACCCGTACGCGGCGGTGCTCGGTATCGACACGATAGATGATGAGCGTGCTCACCGGCACGTGCTGAGCGAGCAGCGCGGCAGTTAAATTCGTGGATTCGCTGACATCTAAATGTCGCGAAATACTTTGCCAAACTGCTAGCTGCAAGTTCTGTGCTGGGCGCATTGAAGGCTCAAGTTCCGTGTTATTTGCTGCAAATCCATTGTATGTGATGGCTGATTCTATCATATATACTATTTCCAATTTCGCTCGCCAGTTAGTGCTTGTGTCGAAAACGCCGGTTTTATGCCTGTTTTTTAGCAGTTCCTGGTCGCCAATCGGTTTGGCATTCGGGTTGCTTACTGCCAGGTCACGGCCGGTGCCTATGCAAACGGTTTTCCAATCGAGCCGGGGAATCGGAGGAAACTGGAAATGGCCGTTTTGCGTCCGAATTTGAAATCGCTCAATACGCTCACCGAGGGAAGGAACCTTCCGTTGAACGCCATCCGCACGCTCGCTTGCCTCGCCCTAGTCACTGCAGCCATTGCCGTCGCCGGGTGCAGCTCGTCTTCCGCGTCGTTGGAAAGCGACATTCAAGCCCAGGATGGTAAAACCGCCGCGGCGAAACCCACGGTGCAACTGCTCAATGTTTCTTATGATCCGACGCGCGAACTTTATCTCGCCGTCGACAAGGCTTTTGCCGAGCAATGGAAGGAAAAGACGGGCCAGACCGTCACGATCGAGCAATCGCATGCCGGGTCAGGCAAGCAAGCTCGGGCTGTCATTGATGGTCTCAAAGCAGATGTCGTGACACTCGCGTTGTCGTACGACATCGATCAAATCGCAGATCGTTCCGGTCTCCTGCCAAACGACTGGCAGCAGCGATTGCCAAACAACAGCTGCCCTTATACTTCGACGATCGTGTTCCTCGTTCGCAAAGGCAACCCGCGGGGCATCAAGGATTGGGACGACCTTGTGAAGGAAGGCGTTCAAGTCATCACGCCTAATCCGAAGACTTCGGGCGGCGCTCGGTACAACTATCTCGCCGCTTGGGGTTATGCCTTGAAAAAGTACGGCAACGACGACGCGAAGGCGCGCGAGTTCGTCGCCAAGCTGATCAAAAACGTGCCTGTACTCGATTCCGGCGCTCGGGGCTCCACGACGACCTTTGTTCAAAACGGCATCGGCGACGTGCTGCTGGCGTGGGAAAACGAAGCGTTCCTGGCGGTGAAGGAACTTGGTCCCGAGAAGTTCGAAATTGTAACGCCTTCGATTAGCATTCTGGCCGAGCCTCCTGTGACCGTCGTCGATCGGAACGCAGACAGCCACGACGCACGTGAGGTCGCAGACGCTTATCTGAAATTTCTATACTCGCCCGAAGGGCAGAAGATCGTCGCAAAAAACTTCTACCGACCCTCCGATACGAAAGTCGCGGACCCCGAGGACATCAAGCGGCTGCCCGAGATCAAACTGTTTACTGTGAACGAGTTGTTCGGGAGTTGGGCAAAAGCCCAGGCCACACATTTCGCCGACGGCGGCACGTTCGATTCGATCTATACTCCGCAAAAATAATCTTCCTCGCGGCACAGTGGTTCACAAATCGCCGCCGGCACCCATACAATGTCAACCTCACGTACAACGCGCAGCATCTTGCCCGGTTTCGGGCTGACGATGGGTTACACCGTGCTGTATCTCAGCCTGGTGGTGCTCATTCCGCTCGGCGCGCTGGTGCTGAAGAGCGGCAGTCTCGGGTGGCATGGCTTTTGGGCGGCTGCGTGGAACCCGCGCGTCATCGCCTCCTACGAGCTGACCTTCTTCACGGCGTTCGTCTCGGCCGTGATCAACGCCGTGTTCGGCTTGATCGTCGCGTGGACGTTGGTTCGCTACACGCTGCCGGGCAAAAGCTTCATTGATGCCGTCATTGACTTGCCGTTTGCTCTGCCGACGGCCGTCTCCGGGATCGCGCTCACCGCCGTGTACGCCCAGAATGGTTGGTTTGGCCGATATCTCGAGCCGCTCGGAATCAAAGTCGCCTTTACTCCTTTGGGAATTATCGTCGCGCTCACGTTCATCGGGTTGCCGTTCGTCGTACGTACGCTGCAGCCGGCAATCGACGAAATCGATCGCGAAACCGAGGAAGCCGCCGCCAGCCTCGGCGCCAATCGCTGGCAAACGTTTCGGCGTGTCATTCTGCCTGCCATTATGCCGGCGCTTTTGACCGGCTTCGCGCTCTCATTCGCTCGGGCGCTTGGCGAATACGGCTCGGTTGTTTTCATCTCTGGCAACATGCCAATGAAAACGGAAATCACGTCACTATTGATCATTACGAAGCTCGAACAATACGACTACGCGGGCGCGACTGCCATCGCCACGATGATGTTGATTGCTTCCTTCGCCCTTTTGTTCGCTATCAACTTGCTTCAATGGTGGAACGGCCGCAAGCTCCGAGGTGTGGTATGAGTACTGGGGCAGCACCATTTGCCGGTGTCCAACCGAAAGGTTCGCTCGCGGGCAATGACATCGCGGGTCGTTTGAAGCACGCGACTGATGAAGGAAAGCTCGTCAAAGGGCTGCTCATCGGAACGTCGCTCCTGTTCTTAACACTGGTGCTGTTCGTGCCGCTGGCCGCGATCTTCGCCGAAGCGCTGCGCAAGGGCGTGGGCGTGTTCTTGGCCAGCTTCACGAACCACGCCGCGCTGTCGGCAATTTGGCTCACGGCGCTAACGGCGGCCATCTGTGTGCCGTTGAACGTTATCTTCGGGTTGGCAGCGGCCTGGGCGATCACCAAGTTTCAGTTCCGCGGCAAAAGTGTGCTGATCACGTTGATTGATCTGCCATTCGCGATATCCCCCGTGATTTCGGGCCTGGTTTTCGTGTTGCTGTTCGGCATGCAAGGGCTGCTTGGCCCCTGGCTACGAACGCACGATTTGCAAGTCATTTTCGCCGTTCCTGGCATCGTACTCACAACGTTATTTGTTACGTTCCCCTTTGTTGCGCGCGAATTGATTCCGCTCATGCAAGAGCAGGGGGCGGACGAAGAGCTGGCCGCCGTCTCATTGGGAGCCAGCGGCTGGCAGACATTCTGGCGAGTGACGCTCCCGAACGTGAAGTGGGCGCTCCTGTACGGCGTGATTCTCTGCAACGCCCGCGCGATGGGCGAGTTCGGCGCCGTATCGGTCGTGTCCGGTCACATTCGCGGCAAGACGAATACTTTGCCGCTCCATGTCGAGATTCTTTACAACGAATACAACTTCGCCGCTGCATTTGCCGTGGCATCGCTCTTGGCGCTGCTGGCTTTATTGACCCTGGCAGCCAAAACCGCTGTCGAATGGCGCGTGCGACGCGAATACGTACAAGCCCTTGAGCCCACCGGGGCAGAGGAATAATTGAATGAGCATCGAACTCGCCCATATCAGCAAAACATTCGGAAGCTACCAAGCGCTCCGCGACGTAAGCCTCGCCATCAACGATGATGAGTTGGTTGCTCTTCTCGGTCCCAGCGGATCGGGTAAGACCACACTGCTGCGAATTATTGCCGGCCTCGACACGCCCAAACACGATTCGCGCTCTCGGATTCGATTCCACGAAGAAGACGTCGCCAATCGCCCCGCGGCGCAGCGAGGTGTCGGTTTCGTGTTCCAGCACTACGCATTATTTCGGCACATGAGCGTATTCGAAAACGTTGCCTTCGGCATGCGGGTCATGTCACGCAAAACTCGCCCGGCAAAAACTGAAATCGACCGCCGCGTGCACGAGCTCTTGCGTCTCGTTCAACTCGATGGACTCGGCAAACGATTCCCCTCGCAGCTTTCGGGCGGCCAGCGGCAGCGAGCCGCATTGGCCCGAGCGCTCGCCGTCGAACCGCGCGTGCTGCTACTCGACGAACCATTCGGCGCGCTGGACGCAAAGGTGAGACAGGACCTGCGCGCCTGGCTGCGCCGGCTACACGATGAACTCCATATCACGAGCATCCTCGTCACGCACGACCAGGAGGAAGCCCTGGAAGTGGCGGACCGCGTGGTAGTGATGAACCATGGTCAAATCGAACAAGTCGGCACTCCAGAAGAAGTTTTTCATAAGCCTGCCACGCAGTTCGTAATGGAGTTTTTAGGCCAGGTCAATATGTTCCGCGGCCGCGTGCAAGGCGGCAAAGCAATGCTTGGCGAAGTCGCGCTCGACGGGCACTTCTTTCCTGGAAAAGTGCAGGGGGCCGCGATGGTTTACATGCGGCCGCATGAGTTGGATATCAAACTGTACAAAAACGGCGCGCCCCACTTTCCCGCCAGGGTTACCCGCATCAATCCGGCCGGATCGATCGCAAAAGTCACGACGCAAACGCCCGAAGGACAAAAGGTGCTCGTGGATTTGAGCCTCGAAGACTATCAACGACTGAAACTTGCGGAAGGGGCCGATGTTTACATCTACCCAAAAAGCAGCCGCGTGTTCTTACCTGAATACGAAATCTAAACACGTGCCCGAACGAATCCAAACAAATCGAAGGCATTCAACGCGGGCGCGAAACGCCCTAGGCTTTGTCTCAAAACGTGGCTGAAGATCGTATTTGGGAGGGCGAGGCTCCTGCAGAGCCGAGCGCCGGTGAGAGTTCAAGGCTCGGCAGGACCCTCGCCCTCCCTTTTGAGACAAAGCCTAGCGTGTGCCGAATAAACATGGAGGCCGACATGATCCGTGCAGGAGCGATTGCGATGGAACCCACTTCGAAACAAAAAGACGCCGCGCCAAACGATGATGCGGCAGACGAGGCGCTCGACCAAATTCGAGAGTCGTTGCGAGGACTAAAGTTCGGCTCGGTGAACATCATCGTACAAGACGGTGTCATCATCCAAATCGATCGCACCGAAAAGAAGCGATTGCGGGAGCATCGCAACGGTACGAAGTAAGAAAACAGATTTATAACCGGCCGAGCAGGGAAGAAGCACTATTTCGGCCGCCGGCGGACGCTCAGGCATCCGCCGGCATTTCTAAAAACTTTGCCGACTGGAATTACCAGAGGCGCAAACCACGTTTGATGGGAGACCGCGCTTATGGACCCATATCACTCTCAAATTCTACGCGTGCCTAATACTTCGCGATGTCGTCAAATCAATGCGGCGCGCGTAGTCTCCTGCCGGCGAAGTCGATGTTGCGGCATCACGGACGCATGTAGCCGCGGGTAAGAAATACCCGCCGCTGATTCAGTTGTGATAGTCGTTCCGCCAAGTTTCGAGCTCGGGCCAACAATTTTCGTCGGGCCATAGCCTGACAACATACGAGGATAATATGTCGAATCGTCGAAAAGCATTTACGCTGGTCGAACTTTTGGTCGTCATCGCGATCATAGGAATCCTGGTCGCCTTGCTGTTGCCAGCCGTTCAGGCAGCCCGCGAAGCGGCCCGCCGCTCGCAATGTGAAAACAACTTGAAACAAGTTGGTCTCGCGGTGCTT
>DATBAY010000284.1:0-16176 GCA_036271295.1 Lacipirellulaceae bacterium
TGTACGACGAGCTCGGTCTGGAGTACAGCGAGCAAGATTTCGCCGCCGATTTCGGCCGCACGAGTCGCGACATCCTCTTTCGGCGCTTTGGCGATCAGCTCAACGATGCGCGAATTCGCGAGCTAGATGAACGCAAGGAAGCCCTTTTCCGCGAATCGCTTCGCCAGCGGTTCACAGCAATGGACGGCGCGTGCGAACTGATCGATGCGCTGGCCGCCGCGGGTTTCCGAATTGGCGTCGGCTCCTCGGCTCCGCCCGAAAACATTGACCTCTGCTTGGAAAAGCTCGGCCGGCGCAAGCAAGTGAGTGCGATCGTCACTGGCAAGGATGTGAAGCGAGGCAAGCCCGACCCGCAGGTGTTTCAGCTCGCCGCCCAGCGTCTGGAAGTTGATCCGGCGCAATGTGCGGTCGTCGAGGACGCCGTGCATGGCATCGAAGCCGCCAACCGCGCCGGCATGAAAAGCGTCGCGCTGGTAGGCACCACAACACGCGACCAACTCCACGCGGCGGACCTCGTCGTCGACAGCCTTCGTGAGCTGTCGCCGCAATCATTGCGGGCATTGATTGGGGGCTGAGAGTTGACGCGAATCTTCAAGGCGAGCGTCCCAATGACGTCCTACCCGCGATGCCAACCCGCCGCTAAAGATTCCCTAATTCAAATCCTTTGCGCTGGTTGAAAGCGCTTCAAAATCCCGGGCCAATTTTGCCAGATTTGTTAGACCTTTGCGCCAGCGCGCGTTATACTTAGCCCTCGGAATGCCTTTTTTCCCCGATCTGATTGGTGGCCTTGTAGGACTCCAAAACGGTCGCGGAAGTAGTCGCAGCCGAGTTCAGAACTCTTTTCACCTGGGGGGACGGGATTCTATCCGTCAAAAGCCGGCGTGCGTGTTTTGAATCGGTTCTAGTGTTTTGGAGTTGCGCACGATGAAGCTGTATGTTGGCAACCTTTCCTTTTCGACGACTGAGGAAACGTTGCAGGCCGAGTTTGGGGCTCATGGCCAAGTCGAAGAAGTGGCCCTGATCACGGATCGCGATACCGGGCGGCCGCGCGGTTTCGCATTTGTAGCGATGTCAAATGACAATGAAGGCCGGGCCGCGATCGAAGCGCTCAACGGCACGGAAATCGATGGCCGGACGATCACGGTCAACGAGGCCCGTCCCAAGAGCAATGGAGGAGGTGGCGGCGGCGGCGGCGGTGGTTACCGTGGCGGCGGCGGCGGTGGTGGTGGTGGTGGTGGTGGTTACCGCGGAGGCGGAGGTGGCGGCCGCGGTGGCGGTGGCGGTGGCAAACGTTGGTAGTCCGCGGCGGAATCCACCAAGCCGTGATCCGAAAGCAAATATAAAAAGAACAAGCCTGCTGCAGTGCCTGCGCTGCGGCGGGCTTTATTGTTTGTGGGGTGGCGATGTGGAAGTCGTGTGGCACCTCTCGCCGCTTGCTGCGGCCGACTAGGCGAGCTACGCTGCGATTATGGATAAGAACCGATTACTTGAAACGCTCGACGCCCTGCGGGCGGAACTCGCTCAATCCAGCGAGGTCGATCCGGCAATGCTGGCCGAGCTGCGACAACTCACAGACGAATTTCGCCAAGCGGCAGAACCGCAAGCGTCGCCTGTCGCGCCCGGCAACTCAACACCGAGCGGCCTGAAAGACCTGTTACTACGTTTTGAAGCCGATCATCCGCGGCTCACCGTTTCGATTGGCAAAGTGGCCGACGCGCTCGCTGCCATGGGTTTTTAATTAACTTCCGACGGCTCTTGTTTTCAACTAGTCATGCCCGCCAACTTCGGCCATCGTGTGCTTCCCTGCCTGTTGGTTTCCGACATGCGCCGCTCGTTAGAGTTCTATGTCGAAACGCTTCGCTTCGTGCAAACAGGCTATTATCCCATTGCATCCGAGCCAAACTTCACCGAAGTTCGCCGCGACGACGTCGCCATTATCCTGTTTACGGAGCCCATTCACGGACGGGAGCAACTGCCAACTTTCAGCGGCGCCCTATATCTATTCCCGCCAGCCATCGATCACATAGCCGATGAATTGCGCGGAATGGTGCCGTTCGCCTGGGGACCGAACGTCACAGAATTCGGCCTTCGCGAATTTGCCATTCGAGACCCGGATGGGTACACGATCGTATTCGCCGAACGTAGCTCGCCGCACACTCACGGCGAAGTCCTCAAATCGTCGGATGCGAATGTATGAAATCGCTTTTGATTCCAATCCTGCTTATCACGCTCGGCGTCGGCTGGCTGCTAACCGTGTTAGGCGTCGTACCGCAGATCGATTGGGTATGGACGCTAGGTGTTGCCCTCACGGGCATTCTCGTCTTCGTGCTGTGTGGCATTGATAAAGTATCGGTCGCTGTCGGGCCGTTCTTCCTGATTGCCAGCGGCTTGTCTGTGTTGCGACAAACCGGCCGACTCCGCATGGATTTAGAAATTCCCGTGCTCGTTATCGCGGCCGGCGTACTCATGCTCGTCGCGCACTCAAAAAGCGTCCCCGCGCCGAAGTGGCTCATCGAAACGCGCACGAGTACCGGCCACGAGTAAATAGGCGCGCAATCCTCGCTGTAAGGGCGCTGAGTTCCGCGGTCCTAAGAAAACTTGCGTTTGACGGCCGCTGGCCCCCGTGCCGCGATTGCCGCGTCAATGATCGACCCCTGCTCATTAGAAAGCTGCCAACCCATTGCGCCTGCCGTCTCTTCGATTTGTGTGGGCCGCTTTGCACCGCATAGAGCCGAACTAATCCCCGGCTGACTAAACGTCCAATTCACGACCAGTTGCGCTACCGTGTGTCCGCTCAACGCGGCCGCCTCGCGCAAACGATCGACGAAATCTTGATTACGTTGCCATTCATCGCCCGCATAACCCGGGAAATCTCGGCGACCGTCCCGAGCTTCGACACCCGCTTCGCGATCGAACTTTCCCGCGAGCAAACCTTTCATCAGCGGCCAGTACACCATGACCGACACATTCCGCGCGCGGCACCACGGAATCGTGCGCTGCTCGATCCCCCGACTGAGCATATTATACGGAGGTTGGATCGCAGTGATTGGACATACGGCAGCAAACTCTTCCATTTGCTCGACCGTGAAATTCGACACGCCAATCGAGCGCGCCTTGCCGGTTTCCACAATCTCACGAAGCGCTCCGGCCGATTCAGCCAGCGGTACGTTCTCATCCGGCGTGTGCAAATAAAGCAACTCAACGCGGTCCGTCCCCAGCCGTCGTAGCGACTCCTCACATTCTGCTTTCAACCGCGCAGGTCGCCCATCGGTAACCATCTCACGGCCTTCGTAGTGAATGCCGCACTTCGTGGCGATCACCAGCTTGTCTCGCCGACCCACAATGGCACGCCGGATCAGGTTCTCACTCTCCCCGTTCGGCCCATACACATAGGCAGTATCGAGATGGTTGATGCCAACGTCGAAGCACTTCTGAATCGTGGCAATGCTGTCGGCATCATTCGTATCGAGCGTCGTCACGCCGGCGATTGGCCAGCAACCAAGCGCGACCGGCGAAACTGAAATGCCCGAGCTTCCCAGCGGCCGGCGTTCGAAATCCCTTTGAGATTCGGTCATTGGGCCCTCCTTCTCAATCGTTCGCTTTCGGCCGAGTTGGCGTGTAGAGACAGCAATCCGCCGCACAAACATCGTGACTCGGACCAAGCGCGCCCAGCGCAAGGCGCTCGGGCGAGTCGCTTATTCGCTCCTCAACAAGCTCGCGAACCATCCGCACAAAACGCGGATGCGTACCCACGGTGCCCGCACGCACCAAGTTGATGCCCAACTCATCGCACAGTGCGCGCGCCTCGGTATCGAGATCGTACAGCACCTCTAAATGGTCGGAAATGAATCCGATAGGTACGATCACAATGTCTTTGATATCGGGGCTCGAGGCGTGCGCGCCGCGGATGTAATCGCGGATATCCGGCTCGAGCCAAGGCTGCTGCGGCGGCCCGCTGCGGCTTTGGTAAACCAGATCCCAGTGCTGCCGCCGCTCCCCGCCTGCCACGAGTCGCGCGGCTTCCCGCAATTGTTCCTCATAACGGCAGCCGCTGGCCATCGCCTGCGGAATGCTGTGGGCCGTAAACACGAGCCGGGAGCTGTCACGGCGTTCTGCAGGAATCATTTCCAGCGCTGCCTGAACGCGCTCGATCATCGGCTCGATGAAACCGGGGTGATTGAAGAACACCCGCAACTTATCGACGACCGGCGCCGTGGCCCCCACTTCCGCCTGTGCCGCAGCGATATTCTCTCGATACTGCCGGCAACCCGAATAAGAGCTGTACGCGCTCGTAAAAAATGCGAGCGCACGCCGCACGCCGTCGCTGGCCATTTGCCGCAACGTATCCGGCAACAATGGATGCCAATTCCGATTGCCCCAATAAATCGGCAAATGCGGACCGTGCTCCGCCAACTCCTTTTCAAGCGCCGCGATCAAAGCGCGATTCTGCTCATTGATGGGGCTGCGACCGCCAAAATGATAATAGTGCTCGGCCACTTCGAGCATTCGTTCACGCGGCACATTCCGCCCGCGCAACACGTTTTCCAAAAACGGAAGCACGTCATCGCGACCATCCGGGCCGCCGAATGAGACCACCAGAAGGGCGTCGTATTTGAGACGTGGAGTGTCGAAGCTTGAGCCTGGAGACAAGAGAATCCGCTTGCGAAGTTGAGGACGAATAAATTGGAATTACTGCAAGCCTCAGACTAGCCTGCGACCAAGCGCTTCGTCCAACGGAGCACGTGTGGCGGATCCCGCGGCACGCAAAAGTAAGTGACCCCAACGGGACTCGAACCCGTGTTACCGGCGTGAAAGGCCGGTGTCCTAGACCGCTAGACGATGGGGCCAGCGCATACCACCTCGACTGTCGACGGACAATGTCCGCGATATTCATTCCACCAAGACGCCGTGAGCATCCGGAGGACAAAGCGGCAATTCGGCAAAGCTGATTTAGCTGTATATGGTTGTGGCTGCGCGTCGTCAAGCCAGTTGGCCCACGATCACGATCGGAATGCGCGTTCAAACGGCCGTAAGTAACCGCCGTCAGCGAACATTTCGAAATGGTGCACCGGCTTGCTAACGGGCACCGCAGCGAATTCGAATGCTAGCAGAATTCAGCTTGAAAGAGAAGCAACGTATAACGAGACGTGAGAATAAGTTCCCACACAGTCGCGACTTAGAACTAGCTGGCCGCATTCGATCCGTCATTCTGGGCGAGCGATGACTCATCCGGCTTCTGTTGATTCCGGCGGATCGCTTCGTACACTTCATTACGATGTACGGGCACTTCCTTCGGCGCTTCAACGCCTAAACGCACCTTGTCGCCGCGAATCTCCACGACGACGATCGTAATATCATCATTGATGATGATGCTCTCGTTCTTTTTCCGTGATAGAACTAACATGCGCGATTCCTTCCAGAGGTGCGTCCGTTCGGTCGGCACAATTCGTCGAATGCCGACTCTGTAGCAACGTCCCGCGGCCCACGGCCCATCAAAACCCGTAACGTCGCCGCCTGTCTCGCAGACGACCCCTTCAATCCACTCTACGTGGTCCCGGGGCCTAGTCAAGCAAACTAAGTCCAATAACAGCCTGTTTTTAGCCGCCATTGCTGGCATTTGGCATGGAATTTGGACCGACCCCACCCCGCCAGACTACGAGCAATCGCCATTAAGCGGACTTTTGGCTTTATCGATTCTTTTGCTAAACCCTTTGTCATTCAAAGGATAGCGCGTCGAACGCTGGTTCACGGGTCGGCTGAGCCGAACGGAAAAACCTTCGTCCAGGGGCTCCGAATTCGGCCCGCCTAGCGCCACTCCCGCGAGACCAACTTTTCACACATTTACTGCTGCAAACACGACATTTTGCCCGTTGCCGCACGCTGCTCCGGGATCCCTAGGGTTACCCTCTCAATGTGATGCCTTCGGCCCGGCCTTACTCTCAAAGTCAGTGACGTTCGGTCGTAAGGAACTTCGGTTGCCGACTGGCGCGAGAACTTGATTGGTCTTTCACCGCGCCCGTGATCACGCCCGATTGCACTACTCAGCGCGGGCCCGTTAGCCTTCCTGATTCTGCTGCATAAAAGTTCGCACAATGCAGACGCAGCGCGGTACTTCACTGAAGTCCTGATTCATTCCAGCGAACGCACTATTGCCGGTTGCGGATCGTTCCACGATCCTCATATAATCGACGCCAGCACTTCAACTTGCGAGCATGACTCGACAGCGCACGGAAAGCATTCGGGCGCATTCGTCGCACGCGGCGCGACCAACATGCTCGCCGTTTTGGCAGGAATCGTTTCGGCCCAATGATCAACGGACTTAAGGCTGTTTGGCCCTGGCTGGGGAATGTCGTCGACGCCGTCTACACCGTTGCGCATGGAATGTGGGTGACGCTTCGAACCGGAATAAAAACCTACCGCCCCGAACGCAAAACCTTCACCGAGCACTTCGAGTATCCGGAACTCCCCGTGCCGGTGGCCGCGCGCTATCGCGGCTTTCATCGCTTCGATCTCACGACTTGCATCTCCTGCGATCAATGCGCGAAGGCCTGCCCTGTCGACTGCATCTACATTGGCAAGGAACGCGTCGAAAACGGTAAGGGTTTCAAGATCACAGGCTACACAATCGACTACTCGAAGTGCATGTTCTGCGCCCTGTGCGTGGAGCCCTGCCCCGTGGACTGCATTTTCATGGGTGCCACGCACGACTTGAGCTGCTACAGCCGCGACGGCTGTATCGTCGATTTCTCACGCATGCCGCTCGATGTCGCCTGGGGCCGCGCGACGCTCAATCCAACCGCGGTTGCCGATTCCAAAGTAATTACCGAGCCCGTCCACGGCGGACCCAATCAATAAAGCTACGAGTTAAAGGCTAACAGTTAAGAGCTAAATCCACATGGCGTCCCCAATCGCAATCGCCGCATACGTCGCGTTGTTCGCGTTGGGTGGCTTCGTGTTCTTGTTTTCCAACCTGGTGCTCGGCTGGCTCGTGCGGCCGCGATTTCCCAACGTCGAAAAACTCGAAATATACGAGTGCGGCGAACCGACGATCGGCTCCAGCTTCGTTCAATTCGACCTGCGGTTTTATGTCGTCGCACTGTTGTTCATCATCTTCGACGTGGAAGTGGCGTTCTTCTTCCCTTGGGCAACCGTGTTCGGCAAGACCACGCAGCTCGCCGCTGGCCCACCAGCCACCGTTGCCGCGAGCGATACCGTCGCCGCGGATGCCACCGCCGCGCGATTGCGTGAGCTGGGGCTGAAAGACGCATCCAACACACCGGCCGTCGATAGCCCCGAACTTCGCCAATCCGCTCGTGACCTCGCACTCATGTCATTCGCCGATATCCTCACATTTTTCGGAGTCCTGCTCGTCGGCTTCGCCTACGTTTGGAAGCGCGGCGACCTGGACTGGGTGCGAGCCCTCACGCGGGAACGCGTCGAGCCGGCGAAACGCCCTCCGACTCCCCGCGCGCTCGAACCAAGTCAATCAATCCTGTCCGCCTAGATACACGGTTTCCTGATATGCCCGGCCCCGCATTCGTTGAACAACTGAAGTCCAAGTTCGGCGCGAAGATCGCCGGCGAAAACCTGGCGAACATTGATCCCTGGATCGAAGTCGCGCCCGATGGCCTCGTCGACGTATGCCGCCACCTGCGCGACGAGCCCTCGCTCGCCTTCGATTACCTCTGCTGCATTTCCGGCGTCGACTACTTGCATACCGACGAAAAAAAAGCCGCCAAAAGCGAATGGCAACCTCACACCGAGGTCGTCTACCACCTCTTTAGCATGAAGCACAAGCACAGCCTCGTGCTCAAGGTGATGCTGCCGCGCTGGAAAAATGACGAGAGCGGCGAACTGCCGGAAGTCCCGACCGTGTCCCATCTCTGGAGCACCGCCGACTGGCATGAGCGCGAAGTGTACGACCTCTCGGGCGTCTACTTCACCGGGCACCCAAATCTCCGTCGCATTCTCTGCCCCGAAGACTGGGTCGGCCACCCGCTTCGCAAAGACTATCAAATGCCCCTGGAATACCACGGCATCCGAGGAAGATAAGAAGCAGATTGACCACAAAAGGTAATTTGAATGTCGGCGACTGTAGAAGATCCCAGAATAATCGAATTCGACGTCCGCACGGACGAAATGCTCATCAACATGGGCCCGCAGCACCCCAGCACGCACGGCGTGCTCCGCCTCGTGCTGCGAACCGATGGCGAAATCGTCTCTGAAGTCGTGCCGCACATTGGCTACCTGCATCGGTGCGCCGAAAAGATCGGCGAAAATCTCACGCCGCGGCAGTGGATCCCCTACACCGACCGAATGGATTACCTCGCCGGGATGAACATGAACCTCGGCTGGGCCCTCACCGTCGAGAAGCTCCTGGGCTACCGCGTCCCCGAACGTGGCCGCCATCTCCGAGTCCTGATTTCCGAGCTCAATCGCATTGCCAGCCATCTAGTTGGCATGGGCGCATACGGCCTCGACCTCGGCACGTTCAGTCCGTTCCTGTATGCCTTCCGAGAACGTGAAAAGATTCTCGATCTGTTTGAAGAAGCCTGCGGTGCCCGCCTCACGTACAGCTACCTCACGCCCGGTGGCGCCACCGCCGACCTGCCTCGCGGCTGGCTGAAAAAGTGCGAGGACTTCCTCGACCAATTCGTACCGCTTATCGAGGAGTACCACACGCTGCTAACGACGAACTCGATCTTCGTGAAGCGCACCGCCGGCATCGGTTTCATGTCGCCCGAAATGGCGATCGATTTCGGCACCAGCGGCCCCGTCCTGCGCGGTAGCGGCATCGACCACGACATGCGTCGCGACGGCGAAGAAATCTACACCTCGATGTACGAGGGTTATGCCTTTGAAGTCGTTTGCGAGCGTGATGGCCACTACCCGCGCGACCATGCCTACCCCGCCGTCCCTCACGAAGCGGTCCTCGGCGACTGTTGGCATCGCTTCTACGTGCGGATGCTCGAGGTCGTGCAAAGCGTCGACCTGTGCCGCCAGGCGATCGATCGCTACAGCATCTCCACCGGCAGCTTCGGTGAGCCAATGAAGCTCACCGCCAAACTCCCCAAGGGCGAATGCTACTTGGAAACCGAAGCCCCCAAAGGCCAAATGGGCTTCTACATCGTGAGCTCCGGCGACGCCATTCCCTGGCGCGTGCGCGCGCGCAGTAGTAGCTTCTGCAATCTCTCCGTGACCAACACGCTGTGCAGAGGCTGCCTGATCGCCGACATTCCTGCGATCGTCGGTTCGCTCGACATCGTCATGGGCGAAATTGATCGCTAACGTCCGCGCGCATCGCGTTTCGCAAGCGCGATATCCGCTTCAACCATCAGCCGTACCAGCTCGCCGAACGTAATGGTTGGTTTCCAGTTGAGCTGCTTGCGCGCGAAGGCCGAGTCGCCCTGCATGAGATCGACTTCCGCCGGCCGAAAGTAGCGGGCATCGATTCGCACGCGCTCAACGCCTTTCGCATCCACGCCAACTTCCTTCAGCCCTTCGCCTCGCCACGTGATCGGCACGTCCACCAACTTGAATGCCAGCTCACAGAATTCACGCACCGAGTGCGATTCGCCCGTCGCGATCACGTAGTCATCCGCCTCACTCGCCTGCAGCATCATCCACATCGCCTGGACATAATCGCCGGCGAAACCCCAATCGCGCCGCGCTTCCAAATTCCCTAGATACAGGCCTTCTTGTATTCCAGCCTGAATGCGGGCCACAGCCCGCGTGATTTTGCGAGTCACAAACGTCTCACCCCGCCGCGGCGACTCATGATTGAACATGATCCCGTTCACCGCGAACATGCCGTACGACTCGCGGTAGTTCCGCGTCGCCGCGAACGCGAACGCCTTCGCGCACGCGTAGGGGCTTCGCGGATAAAATGGTGTCCGCTCCGTCTGCGGCGTTTCCACCGCCTTACCGTACATCTCCGAGGAAGACGCCTGATAGAACCGGCACTTTACATCACTCTCGCGAATCGCCTCCAATATCCGAATGCAGCCCAACCCCGTAATCTCAGACGTGTATTCCGGAATATCAAAACTCACGCGAACGTGCGACTGTGCCCCGAGGTTGTAAATCTCATCCGGCCGGATCGTCTTCACCAATTGATCGAGCGACGACCCATCAGCCAAGTCGCCATAAACCAGCCGCAACCGCACGTCTTCATCATGCGGATCCTGATAAATGTGATCGATGCGGCTAGTATTAAACGACGACGACCGTCGCACCATCCCGTAAACTTCGTACCCCTTCGCCAGCAGCAGCTCGGCCAAATAGGATCCATCTTGTCCCGTAATGCCGGTAACGAGCGCCCGCTTGCCATTTTTTGCTGGGTACGAGGGTTTCATCGCTCCATTCTAATTTCACACAAGCGAGTCACCAAGCGAAGCTGAAAAATGGCCTGAAGAAGTCCCTCGCAGAGGCGCAGAGAACGCGGAGAGAACGATCCAAGACAGCGCATCGAATCCCTGGATTCATCAAATCCATCACTCGAGAACAAGCCTTACTTAGATAAAAGCCTCTGCGCCTCTGCGAGAAACTTTTTCCTAATGGCTCAATTCGCATTCGCCGGCACATCAAGCTCGTGCCGCAACCGGCCAAGCTCCGTCGTCAGTTCACCCTGCAGCTTCGCGTATTCCGGCTTGCCATACACGTTGTTGAGCTCGTGCGGATCCTTATCCAAATCGTAAAGCTCCCATTCCTTAAGCGTGTAGAAGTGAATCAGCTTCGCATGGCCCGTCGTCACGCCCTCATGTTTCGCCACATGATGATCCGCGTCCTTATCCTCGTAGAAGTGGTAGTAAAACGACTTCCGCCAATCCTCAGCCGGTTTCCCCCGCAAAATCGGAACGATGCTGTGCCCTTGCATCTCCGTTGGCACTGCGGTGCCCGCCGCCTCCAAAAACGTCGGCCCAAAATCGACGTTCGAAACAATGTCACTATCCACGCTCCCGGGCTTAATCGTGCCCGGCCAGCGAATCACGAGCGGCGTTCGCAGCGATTCCTCGTACATAAATCGCTTATCGAACCAGCCATGTTCGCCCATGTAGAAGCCCTGATCGCTCGTGTAGACGACGATCGTGTTTTTCGCCAACCCGCTGTCGTCCAAGTACTTCAGCAATTGGCCCACGCTATCGTCAACCGACTCGATACAACGCAAATAGTCTTTCATGTAGAGCTGATAAAACCACCGCGTGCGATCTTCACCCTTGGGGTCCGCCTCATCGAATTTCGCGCGCCGCGGGTCGACCAGCTTCTCCCACGCCGCCTTGTCCGAATCGCTCATGCGATTGAAGAGTTGCTTTCGCGCGGGGCTAGCGGCTTCCCAAAGTTTCAAATCAGTCGGCGGATTCATCTGGCTGATCCGCATATCCGCCTTGTGAGCGGCCGTCCCGCGCGTCGCATAATCATCAAACAACGTCGGCGGCTCGGCGATCTTTTCACCTTCCCGATCGCCCAGCTTCTGCGGCGCCGGCGACCACGGCCGATGCGGAGCCTTATGTTGCACCATCAGCGCGAACGGGCGATTCGGGTCACGCTTGGTCTTAAGCCAATTCAGCGCTTCATTGGTGATGATCTCCGTCACGTAGCCCGGCACCGCCCGCTTACCCTCGGCCGTAATCAAATCTGGCCGATAATACTGCCCCTGCCCCTGCAGAATCTCCCAAAAGTCGAATCCCGTCGGCTCGCTCTCCAGATGCCACTTGCCCACGATCGCCGTTTGATACCCGGCCTGCTTCAGCAGCTTCGGAAACGTCACCTGGCTGCCATCGAACGGTTTATGCGACGTATTATCATAAAACCCGTTCTTGTGGCTGTACTTGCCCGTCAGAATCACGGCCCGGCTCGGCCCGCATAGCGAATTCGTCACGTAACAACGATCGAACCGCATCCCTTCCTTCGCGATCCGATCGATATTCGGCGTCTGGTTCCGGCTCCCGTCATAAGCGCTGATCGCCTGATAGGCATGATCATCGCTCATAATGAACAGAATGTTGGGCCGCTCAGATTGAGCAGCTCCGGTGCTTGCCAGCCAAGAAAGTACCGCAAGACTAAGAAGATTTCGGATCGCGGATTTCGGATTGCGGATTGCCCGAACCATCAAATACTTACCGCCTTTCAATCCGCAATCCGCAATTGCCAATCCGAAATTCGAACTGCCGCTGGAGGGAGTTGAACCCCCACTCACTTGCGTGAACATGGACCTGAACCATGCGCGTCTGCCAATTCCGCCACAGCGGCTCGAAAGAGCGATTGTAGCAAAGTGGGAAGCTGTTAGCCATTAGCCGTTAGCTCTTAGCCACTCAGCAGTGTGGATGGCTAAAAGCTAAGAGCTAGAGGCTAATAGCTTTCCACAAAAAAACCGCCGCGGCAGATCACTCCACCGCGGCGGCCAATACTTTTTCAAGCGACTAGCACCTGCTCATTACGGGTTGTCCACTTCACGCCCGTTTCGCGTGATCATGTGGAGATAAACGTCCGGATTGATGTTATCGTTCACCGAGGTCGAGTGACCGTCTGCAAATCCATGAAGCACGATACTCGGGTGCCGACTACTCGGACCCCAGACGCGTTGCGTCGGAGTGCCGCCATGGATATCCAATTTCTCATAGTATTTGGTACTCACCCCTTTGGTATCACCCTTATTAAGGGCATCGTCGCAAGTACCAGAACATGTCCAAAAGATCGTCGTCTGGCCAGTAATGTTGCTACCTACGGGAGGGGTGCCTTGCGGCCAGGCACCGACCACGTATGAGGTCAAACCACTGTACCAGGAGCTTTTCACTTCTTCGCGGCTCTCGGTGATCAGAGCCACCTTCGAGGTTCCGTCCGAAAGACTCTGGAAGCCCAGGCCCTTCTTCGTAAGAACGTTGCCTACAACCCCCGGGAACGGCAAACCACCGTTGCCGCAGTAGGCGCCGGTGCAAGCCGTGGTGTTGGCTTGATTCGCGGTGGTAGGCAACCCGCTGGCCAGGTTGTTACCTACTTGCGTAATGTAATGCGTGGCCGCAAGGGCTACGTAATTTCCGGTGCCCACTTTCGCGGTACCACCCGTGGCGGCAAAACTACTGCCGAAATTCGCGATCGGTTGGTCGTCTTCGCCAGGGAAGCTTGGGCAAACGAGCCCAGGCACCTTCGTCGCGAAGATGTAAGGATTTGTCGTGGCCGCAGCAGTGCCAGGGCTTTGCGTCGCGCCATCTTTCTGGAACGCCGCATCCTGCAATTTTCCATACCGCGTTACGGTGCCTGTTGCCTGCTGAGCGATCTTGTCGTACATCGTCGATTCTTCCATGAACGGCAGAATCTGGACCATCCAGCTGTATCCATCGCCCGCCTGCCCCGGCGACCAATTGGTCCACGGCGGAGCTGGGTTGTTCGGGCTACCCTGGCCGAGCCCGCCGTACGAGGCTGCTCCCGAGCCCGTGCCGTTCAACAACATCGGCGCCGTCGACGCCAACGGCAAGGCCAACCGCGTGTCGTGGTGATTTTGCAACGCAAGCAACAATTGCTTGAAATTATTCAAGCATTGATTGCGTCGAGCCGCTTCACGCGCGGCCTGGATTGCTGGTAGCAGCAGCGCCACCAAGATGCCGATGATGGCAATCACCACCAGCAACTCGACGAGGGTGAACCCCCGCCTCTTTCTGCGAATTGCTTCCATAACCAAACTCCTTAAAACAATGAAACAAAAATGAGGATGAAACAGAAAAATCGCTCGCCGGATTCGGCCAGCGTCTCTTCTCTCGTCACCTGCCCCACGAAAAACAAATAACTAATATGCGGCAGAAGAACCGTCCCGATCTTTAGAATCGGCGTTTCCGGAAGCCGCCCTCTTACAAAAACCCATTGAGCCCAGCCGGGAGCGTCATGCCCCTAGAACTCGGCCCAAGTTTATAACCAGAGTCTATGCTGCCAGACACCATGCTGTCAATCAAAACTGCTATGCTTTCGCCCCAAACTCATCGACCTCGCTCAACCCCACCCCCCCCACTCACTTAGCAGACGAGCACTGCTCGCCGCGTGCCCACCGCCCCAACTTGACGCCGCCCCACAACCGGCCAGAATTCCTAATTAAGCCTCGCGGCGATCGGTGCCCCGATCGTGCCCCCGTCTCCACACTCTTTTTGGACTTCAAAACTTGAACCCCCAGGTCGACGTCCTCTCAGGCCCAGCCCGTGCGGGAAAAACGCATGACCTGCTCCTCCGCTATCTAGAAGCACTCCGCTCCGCACCCATCACCGGTGCTGGCCGCTGCCTGTGGATCGCTCCCACCGCCCGCACCGCCGCTTCTATTCGCGACGCTCTCGCCACCCATGGCCGCACCTTCCTCGCCCCCGGCATCACCACGTTCGACGCCCTCTCTCAGAACATCCTGCTGGCCGCCGGCCGACGGGTCCGCACCGTCGCACGCGTCGCCCAGCGCGAACTACTGCGCCAAACCGTCCGCCGCGCCCTGGATAACAACCGCCTCCTATTCTTCGCCGATGCCGCTCGCCGCGCCGGCTTCATCGACCTTCTCGCCGAACACATCCGCGAGCTTCGCCAACGCGATATTCACCCTGACGCGTGCGAACGCGTCGCCGCCACGCGCGGTCAATCCGCCGAGCGCCGCGAGTTGGCGCTCCTTTACGCCGACTACGATCGCCACCTTAACGCGCACAACCTGTGCGACGCCGAACGTCTGCAGTGGATCGCTCGCGAAGCCCTCGAAGCCGGCCCGGGCGGCGAATTCGCCAACCTCACTCTCATCGTCGTCGATGGCTTCACCGATTTCACGCGCAGCGAAACCGAGCTGCTCCGGCTCCTCGCGCGCCGATCTGACAATCTATCCATTTCGCTGCCGACCGACGCCGCTGCCGAAAATGCACGCCCCGACCTCTTTGCTAAGACCACTGCCACGCTGGCCGAGCTCAAACAGCAATACCCTCAACTCAAAGAACGCCGTCTTCTCGCGGTTCCATCAAAAAACCCTGCACTCGATCACATCGCCGAGTGCATCTTTCGCTATCCGCGCATCGAACCAAGCGAGAAGGTCATCCAATCGCTCCCGAGCGTGCAAATCATCGAAGCCGCCAGCGCTCAAGACGAAATCACCCAACTAGCGCGCCAAATCAAGCAGCGCCTCAGCTCCCCCCTCCCTGACAGGGAGGGGTCGGGGCAGGATTCGGCGCACCACCCCGCGTCCCCCAACGACATTATCGTAATTTTCCGCTCCCTCACCGACGCCGCCCCGCGCATCGCAGAAACATTCATGCGCCACGGCATCCCGTTCGCCCTGGACACCCGCCCCCGCATTGCGAGCTCGCCCTTTTTCCGCAGCCTGACAAAACTTCTCCAGCTCGATGCCGAAAACTGGCCATTCCGTTCCGTAATCTCGGTCATCACGAACAACCTGCTCTCAGCCATCGATGAGCCCGCCCGCCGCGCGGCCGACTGGCTCATTCGCGACCTCCAGATTGCAGGTGGCCGCGACGCGCTCCTCGAAACAATCGCCCGGCTCGCCACGCAACCCGTCGATGCCATCGACATTAGTGAGCACTATCGCCATCGCATTAAGTCCGCCATTGCCGCGCTTCCCGCAGTCAAACTTCTTGCGAATACGCTAACTGAACTTCCAGCCGAAGCGACTCCCAATGAATGGTCCGCGGCACTCGACCAGTCAACACTGGCACTCGCAATCACACCGCCTGCCGACACCGCCGATCGCGCGATCCTGCAAATCCTCGCCGCGCAACTTGCCGCCGTTGAACGCCTCGACCTGTGGCTCGAACAACCAGTCCGCAATCTCAGCCGCCGCGATTTCCTCGCCCTGCTGGTCGATATCGGCAGCCACGAAAGCCTTCCCATCGAGCGCGACGACGTCGGCTGTGTCCGCATCCTCGCCGCGCAATCCGCTCGCAACATCGCGGCCCGCCACGTCTTTCTTGCCGGCATGAGTGAACAGTCGTTTCCGGCGGGCGCGGGCTCCGCCCGGCTCGCCGACGATAACGACTACCGCTTCCTCACCAACGCAGCACATCAAGTCGAATCGACAGCTACCAGCAATCCATCTCCCGCCTCGGTTCGCGCGCAAGACGAGATGCTGCTCTTCTACGAAGTGATCAGCCGCGCCACCGAGTCGCTCACGATCAGCTATCCGGCGATGGACGACAAAGCCCAAGAGTTGCC
>DATBAY010000285.1:0-1738 GCA_036271295.1 Lacipirellulaceae bacterium
GCGAGAATGCCGAACTCGTCAGTGAGATGCAGCAGAAGCTGATCGGCGAGGGAAAGACGGGGCCCGAGTGGCATGAGCCGTCGCGGCCCGTTCGTGTGGAAGCGGAAGGCGTGCATCATCTCATGACGTTTGCCGAAATGACCGGCGCGCACGTGTACGTGGTCCACACGAGCAACAGCGACGCGATTTGGAACGCGGTTGCTGCCCGGCAGCGAGGCGTGCACGTGTGGATTGAGACTGTTGCGCCGTATTTGGTGCTGGATGAAACGTACGCCCAAAAGCCGAACTTTGAGGGGGCGAAGTTCGTGATGTCTCCGCCGCTGCGAGCGAAGCGCCATCAGGACGCGATTTGGAATGCGCTGTCATCTCGAATGGTCAGCACGATTGCCACGGACCATGCGCCATTCGATTTCAAAGGTCAGAAAGAGATGGGGCGGGAGGATTTCACCAAAATACCGAATGGTATTCCCAGCGTCGAAGACCGAGTCAACCTGGTTTACACATACGGCGTAAAGCGCGGCCGGATTGATCTCAACACATTTGTCGATGCATGCAGCACGCAGGCGGCGAAATTGTTCGGGTTGTTTCCGCGGAAAGGAACGATCGCACTGGGCAGCGATGCGGACCTGGTGGTTTACGATCCGAACTATCGCGGCAAGATCAGCCAGAAGACGCAGCAGATGAACGTTGATTACAGCGCGTTCGAAGGTTGGGACCTCGAGGGTCGGCCGAGCGCTGTGACGGTGCGTGGCAGCGTGATGGTTCGGGACGGCAAGTTTATTGGCAAGCTGGGGCATGGAACGCTGCTGAAGCGCGAGCCGACGCACTTCTGATTTTGTGTGCAGGTAGTAGCTGACGATTGCTGGCCGTTCGAAATTCAGGTTGGGTGACGAACAGCCCGCACGACGACAAATTGCCAACTGGCGTTTACGTGGGGAGCGGCAAAACCGCTGCACTCTCGAATCTGAGCGAGAATCGCTCAGCCAGGTCGTCATGGCACGCCAATTGCGTCGTGCTCTTCATCAACCGGTTCGGCGTAGAACGCAACTTTTTTACAATCAGCAGTTTTGGGAGCATTGAAATGAGATCACGAATTCTATCACTGGTGGCGTTGGGGTTGGCGGGGGCAGTTGCCGTAGGATGCAGCGAGAGTACAACGCGTAAGGACGTGGCCAGTGCGCAAGAGAAACTGGACAAAGCGCATGCGAATACGCAGGATGCGGTGCAACAAGCTCACAACGATGTTTCCGATGCGCAGCGCACTGCGCAAGAACATATGGTGGCGAAGCCCGTCGTGACGGACGAGACGGCTCGCCCGGTCGACACTCGGCAAACAACCAACGCTCCAGAAAAAGTGGCCGATGCGCAAGTCGATGCGAACAAAAAGATAGCCGACGCAAAAGATAAAGAACTTGCGGCAGCCGCGAATTTAAAAACGACCGAACAACAGTTCAAAGATACTCAGGACCGCGATGCGTTCGTGAAAGAGGCGGATTTGAAGCTCGCGGACTACGACAATCGAATCAGTGCCTTAAAGCAACAAGCGGCGAATGCTCAAGGCGCAGATAAAGACGCGATCAATCGCCAAGTTGATGCGGTGAAGGCCGCGCGGGATCGTGCAAATAGCGCGATTAGTGAGCTCAAGAAGGCTGATCTGCCGACTTGGAAGAACTATCAGGACCACGTTCGCATGGCGTTCCAGGAATTGGACAACAGCGTGAGAAACGTGCGGTAAGTA
>DATBAY010000286.1:0-5529 GCA_036271295.1 Lacipirellulaceae bacterium
CTAAGAAAGATCTTCATTCCCTTGGCGATACGCTGGATATATTCCAAGTCGCCGCGGCAGAACAGCCAGCGATTCGGGTCGGCTTTCCAGCGATCTGCGTAGGCCCGCAGCGCTTCGACCGTATCGTTATCGGGATCGCACGTGATGCTCACCCAGGTGACGTCTTTGAGATCAGGCTCGTTGGCGAGAACTTGGACGTTCGCGTTTAGCCGCAGGCATTGACCCGGGCAGGTGGTGAAGAAGTAGCTCGCGACCCACACCTTGCCGCGCATGTCCGTCGATTTGAACGGCTTGCCGCTGCGCTCGGTGAGTTCAAATTCTTTAAGCGGCGGCCCGATCGCGATCGCGGGAATTGCTTCACTTTTGGCAATTTCGAATTGGCGCACCTGGTACCACTTCCAACCGCCGAACGCCATCGCGATTAGTACAGCGGCACTAAGCGCCATCGGCAAGGCCGCGCCGTTTGCTGATGAACTCGGTAACGCGGCGGGATGAGCTGGCGTGCTCGATTGAACTTCCGAACTCATAACAAATCTCCGGTCGATCGCGTGCCGGCAATCCACCAGGATGCCGCAAACGTGACCGCGGCGAACGCGAGGCTAACGACCCAGCAGGTCGTCAGGGATGGCAGGTGGGCGGCAGCCGCGTCTCCATTTTGGAGGTAGTGCCGCAGGCCGGCCACCCCATAGGTGAGCGGATTAATGCGAATGATCCAGCCCAGCCAGCCTTGGACGTCCATCGGAAAAAATGCGCCCGAGAGTAGCCACATGGGCAGCAGGAACACGCTCATGATGGCGTGGAACCCTTGCGTTGAATCCATGCGCCAAGCGATGAAGAAGCCAAGGGCTGTGAGCGCAATGGAAATGACGAACATCAGAAGGAGCGCTCCGACGACGCCAGTAAAGTTGGTCGATAAAATGGGGGACGGCCCGGACCATCCGCATACATCCGTCAGCCAGCCAAGCAACAAGAAAATAATGCCCTGCAGCATCGCAATCACGGAGCCGCCCAAGATTTTGCCCATGACCATGGACCACCGCGGTACGGGCGCGATGAGCACGCCTTGCAAGAAGCCCTCGCGGCGATCTTCGATGATCGAGATCGTGGCGAAAATTGCCGTGAAGAGCAGGATCATTACCAGCGTGCCGGGGAAAAAGTGGGCGTAGTCGAGGCCGTTGCTGTTGCCTTCGACGCGTGCGCCGCGCAACCCGGCGCCGAATAGGAGCCAGAAAATAATCGGCTGACCGAGGGCGCCGAAGACGCGATTCTTTTGGCGAAAAAATCGCACCAGCTCGCGCTGGGACAAAGTGGCCACAACAGGCCAGGGAGAAACATCGGCAGGTTTTAGTGCAGTGCTCATAAGTGCGCGGGCAGAAGCGGTGCGTAGGCGTGCATTTAGTACGCGGCAAACTAGTGACTTGCTTTTCGGCGTTTTTTATGCCCGCCGGTTTCTTGGCCGTCGGCTGGCGTTTCGTTCCAGAATCGATGGCCAGTGAAGTGGATAAACACGTCCTCCAGCGTCGGTTTGCCGAGCGTGATGGACTCCGTTCGATCCGGAAACGCTTCGACCAAGCGTGGAATCCACTGGTGGCCGCCGGGCTGTTCGAGGCGAATCGAACCATCCACCACGGCCGTGGGGATGTTAAATTTCTGCTGAATATCGGCAGCCAGCGCGGCCGGCTCCTTGCTGCGGATAGTGATGGCGTCCCCGCCGACGGCGGCTTGCAGCGCGACCGGCGTATCGAGCGCCGCGAGTTGCCCTTTGTGCATGATTGCAATGCGGTCCGCCCGTTCGGCTTCGTCGAGCAAGTGAGTGGTGACGACTACCGTCACGCCTTCGGTCTCGCGAACTTCCAGCAGGTATTTCCAAAGGTCACTTCGTGCGCCGGGGTCGAGGCCGGTTGAAGGCTCGTCGAGCAGCAACAGTCGCGGACGATGCAACATGCCGGTAGCCAATTCAACACGCCGCCGTAAACCGCCGGAGAGCTTTTCTACGAGGTCGTTGCGGCGATCGGTCAAGCCGAGGCGGCCCAACATTTCATCGACGCGGGCGCGGAGCCCGCGACCGCCCAGGCCGTAAAGTCTGCCATGGTGAATGGCGTTCTCGAAAACGGTCAGTTTTTTGTCGATGCTCGGCGATTGGAAAACGACGCCCAGTTGAGCGCGGATTGCGCTCGCCTCGCGGCGGAGGTCATGCCCCAGGATGCTGACTTCGCCTTGCTGGAGGGGAATCAGCGTCGAGAGCACCCGGAACAGCGTCGTCTTGCCGCTTCCATTGGGGCCGAGCACGGCGAAGATTTCGCGCTCCTCGATGCGAAGCGTAAGATCACGAATCGCTTCGTGCTCACCGTAGCGGTAAGACAGGTGGGAAATATCAACGGCGGGCGCGGTGGACATAAGTGCAACGATCAGTTGCTGCCTTCCCGCTGGAGGTCTTTTTCCGCCGCCTTTAAGTCGGAAGCTTCAACCTTCTGCGGATCGGCCGCGTAAACCCAACGTTCCTCGGAATACCGCGCATATCCATTATTTATGCGCCAACCAATATCGGGCACTAGCATTAGTCCCAAGAACACGGACATGAATGTAGCGGGAATCGTGAGCACCCATTTCCAATTCGCTTCCCATAACAGGTGCATGAAAAACATGATCACCAGCATGGCCTTGGTGCAGGAAATGGCCATCATGAGGGCTCGGCTCGCGGGAACAGGTACATGCGCGCGCCAGAATGGAAAATACGTGAGGAACGACCCCGTGGTGAGCAAGCACAGGGCGAGAAACACCAGGATGTATTTTCCGTTACCGCCGTGATGCGCGTAGTCGTGGCTATCGTGGCCGACTTCAGTGTGCTGGTCGTGATCGGACATATTTATCTAGTTTGTGTTATGCGAATTATAGCAAACCGGACGCTGGCGCGTTTCGGCTGATTGATCAGCCGCGGGGCGCTAGCCCCCGGTTTCGATATCGCGTTAAAACAAATACAAAAGTGGAAACAGGAAGATCCATACAAGATCGACGAAATGCCAATACAGGCCGATGTTTTCAATTAGATTGGCGCGGCTACGGTCAAGCGTTGTGAACAACAAGAGAAAGAACACGATCAAGCCAACCAACACGTGTACGGCGTGAAAGCCGGTTAGCAGGAAATACGTGCTGGCCCACATCGGACCGCCGGGGATCATGATCGGCAGCCGCAGCCAAGAATATTGTTCGTTGTAACCTTCGCGCACGCCCCCCTTCCCTTCCGCTTGCCCCTCCGCCGCCGGCTTTTCAAAGGCTGCGTATTTGACCACGATGGCCGGCGGGATGGCGCCAGCCTCGGCGGCGTGAATGACCGTGTCCTGGTCATGTGGCGGGTAGATATCGTAGGCGAGCTCGGTGAGCTTGATGATGCCTTCCGGCGAATCGGGCTCATTGCGCACCGCCGTTTCCGCCGCGTCGACTTTCTTCATCACCTCGTCGATGACTCCGATATGGGCCTTGTCATCCTCGGTGATGTTAGCGCCCTTCGCCGTGATTGCAGTCTTTAAATCATTAAGCCGTTTGCGGACAGCCGCCGAGTAGTGAATGTCCGCTTTGTCGTACATCATGCCGTGTGGCTTCACGGGGTAAATGCCGTGCTCAAATTTGTGCGAATATTCATACATCTTTATGCCGAGGAACACGCAGCCCAACAACAAGGTGAGCAGGATAAATCCCTTGGCTTTTGCGGCTTGATTCATTTTGGCGGCTTCGAAAGCGAGAACGACCGTCACGCTGGAACAAATCAGCACGAAGGTATTGAAGGCGCCGATTGGTTCGCTCAAGAGCACGTCGTGCGGCGCAGGCCACGCGACGGCGCCGAACCGCAGCACGATGTACGTGCCGATGAGGCCGGCGAAAAACATGATCTCGGTCGAGAGGAACAGCCACAGGCACGTCTTGCCGTTGGGAATCGGCAACGCCGGCTGATACGAGAATTTTGAACCGTGTGAATCGCTCATATAGAAATCGAAAAATCGGTAATGTGGGTCCTTACACTGCGACCATTAATAGCAGGCCCATCCAGCAAACCAGATACAACAAGCTGGCACGCAACAGCCTGCGCGCCGCGCTGTCGTTACGACGAACGAGAAACATGACAGCGGCCACAAGTTGCATGGCGCCTAAAACTAACGTCCAAAAAATGTAGATTGTGGGGCTGCCGGCCCACGGCGTGATCGCGGGTACCAGGCTGACAGGGATTAACGCGAGCGCGCCTGTGACGGCTTGCGCGCCGGCTCGCACGCCCGTCGGCTCGACGACGGTCAACATGCGTTGACCCGCACGGACATACTCGCCGCGATAGAGCCAGGCAATTGCCATGAAGTGGGGGAACTGCCACAGGAACATCACGCCGACCAGGGCCAGTGCCCGCATATCGACGGCAGCGCCAGTGGCGGTCCACCCGATCAAAATCGGCAGCGCTCCGCTGACCGCTCCCACGGTTGTATTGAACGGCGACCGAGTTTTCAGTGGCGTATAAGCCAGCACGTAAATGAGCCAGGTCGCCAGCGCCAAAGCCGCCGTTACCAGGCTTACCGTGAGCGCTAACTCGAGCGACCCGACGACCAGCGTTAGCACGCCGAACACGATGACTTGCCGCGACGTCAGCCGGCCCGCTGGCAGCGGCCGAACGGCCGTGCGCGTCATCAGGGCGTCGGTCGATTGTTCCCACCACTGATTGAACGCTCCCGCGCTCGCGGCGACGAAGGCCGCGCCCATCACCGCGTTCAAGAGCACGCTCGCGGCGATCCCCGCTGGCGACGCCAGATGCGACGCCACGACGATCGTCACTAGCTCGAGCATGACGATCCGCGGCTTCGTGAGCTCGATATAATCGCGCACTCGATCGAGCGCGCGATCGCGGGTGGCTGCAAGTGAAACGCCGGCTGCGCTGGTGATGCGACTCATGTGGCAGCTCCCAATTCGCGGCGTGCAACCAGCTGCAGCGGTGAATCCGACAAAAGCCGTTGCGAGTACAAGCCGAGAGCAACGGCCATGCCTAAGATCAGCGACCCGACGGCGACGTGGGCCGTGATAATGTGCGTTTGCGTCCAGCCGCCTTGGATGACCGCCACACTTTGCGGCGAAATCCAGCTGCCTGCCCACGTAGGCACCGCGAATTTCACGATCCAGGTGCTGGCGCCGAGGGCGATCTGCGCGAAGACTAAACTTACCAGGATGAGCGATAAGTATCGCAAAGGGCGAACGTTTCGGGCGCGAGTCTGAACGATCCACGCCACGCCGAGAATGTGGAGCGTGAGAATGGCGGCCATAAACAGGTGAAATCGAACCGCCAACATAAACGTATCCGGCTGGGCGTCGACCGGCACATGCCGAACGACTGCGCCCAGCACAATTTGCAGGTAGGCCAACACGGCGACGACCGGCGTCAGTCGGCGGATGATGCCGGCGCCAGCGGTCGCGGAAGATTGAGTGGCCTGCAACCAGGTGCGCGATGTGAAAACTACGATCGCGACGGTGATGGCGAAAAAGACAGGGCCGGTGCAC
>DATBAY010000287.1:0-9163 GCA_036271295.1 Lacipirellulaceae bacterium
GTAGCTGATCGCCCGGCTGATGGTCCTCAATCTTCTCGACAAATGCGCTCGCGGTATCAACGGGTTGGCCATCCACGGCGACGATGATGTCGGAATTGCTCGGGTCTTGTCGCTCGACGTCGTAGGCCAACGGACCACGCGTCACGTGCTTTCGAACCAAACTCCAGCCTTTGAGTCCGGCCTTTTCCGCCGGCCCGTCTTTATTCACTTCTACGATTTGCAGCCCCTGCTTTAATTCTTTCACGGCTACGATTCCAATATCCGCCCGCACTACCTTGCCGTGTTCGATTAACTGCGGCACGATCTGGCGAATTCGATTCACGGGAATCGCAAACCCGAGGCCGGCATTTTGCCCCGTCTTGGTCGCAATCGCCACGTTCATTCCGACCAACCTGCCGCTCGTATCCAACAGCGGTCCACCCGAGTTACCCGGATTCATCGCGGCGTCTGTTTGAATGATCGACTTCATGTCGTGTCCAGTTCGGCTAGGGAGCGTTCGATTCAAGTTCGAAATGATGCCCGTAGTCAGCGTTCCTTCTAAGCCGAAGGGATTGCCTAACGTATACACTCGCTGCCCCACACGAAGATTGTCCGACGTTCCCAGCGGAACCGGGAAGAGTTCCTCCGGCGGAGCATTGATTTTGAGCACAGCCACGTCGTTATCTGGATCTTCGCCAACCACCTCACCTTCGTACGGATCTTTTCCGCCCGGCAGCGTGATCCAGACCTTATTGGCATCTTCCACCACATGGTAATTGGTCAAAATATGGCCTTGCTTGTCGATTACCGACCCTGATCCCGCTCCCTCGCCGGCGGTTGGCAGCCTGAAAAACCCGTCGTAGCTAACGGTCCGTGTGAGAACATTGACCACTCCTCGGTTGGCTCCGTCATAGACGCGGATGTTCGTCAATTCCTCCGGCGTTAGTGCCGGATTTGTTGGAAGGGCGGCCGGCATAATTGGCACGGCGATAGAAGGAGCGCCAACTGATTGGGCCTGCGCCGCTCCCGTGCCCAAAAGGCTAGCGCTATCCTCCATCAGCCAAGCCGCGAAAGATCCGCCCAGCAAAGCACTTAGAACACAACAAAGGAATATCTTTTTCATATTTGAGTAGGACAAATGAGGGATACGCCCGATGCGCATTGACTGCCACGAGCTTCTTGCGAGCAGGGGCCCCGGAGATTAACCGACAGCCACTGCGGTGTAGCACTTATTCCATACGATATAACTGTGACATTCGTTCGCAAATATCAGGCCGACGCCCTCCCGGCAGAAAGTCACCCGGGCGGGAAGAAAATTCAATTTTCGCGACGAATCGATCTAGGGACGAAATCAAGCGGACGACCGCTTCGGTCTTCCGCGGGGTGAGGAAATCCGGTAGCGGCTCATCCTGGTCGGCAGGACCGGTCCAAGTGGCCTCTAAAGCGGTTCCGTTCCCACCTCTGGCGGACTTGGAAAACTGGGAAAACTATTGGCGTTCGCCTCATGGCCTGAATAAACTGAAAGTAAGTGGTTATCTCACCCCGTTTTACGAGTTTTCAACGTAACGACGGCGCGGCCAACGTCGCGAGTTTACACTGCATTCCGATTTTGAACCAACGGGATCACCTTCCGAACGGTGGTCCTCGTGCTTATCGAGCATTTGCGGAGCGTCAAAATGTTGACCGTTCATAGGAACAGAGGCATGGTTTGGAAATTCACGACGGCAGCCTTGGCACTGGCGTTATTCACGTCAGCAAACGCCGCGACAGCGCCCGCCACCGAAACCCAACATTCATCCGCTGATTTGTCGACGTATGCGACCGAGGACGGGCAGTCGTATTTCGCTCTGAGTCTCATGCCGCCGGCCGATGCCGCGCCCCAACCCCAGGCGCGAGACATCGTCATTCTGTTCGATACTTCCGCCAGCCAGATCGGCGCCTTCCGCGACTCGGCGTTGAGCGCACTCGAAGCATGCCTCGCGAAATTGAATCCCAAAGATCGGGTTCAGCTTTTCGCCGCCGATCTCGAAGCTCGGCCGATGACCAAAGGATTTGTCGCCGCGGGTAGCGCCGAACTAAAAACCGCTGTGCAAGCACTTCGCAACGAATCACCTCTCGGCTCGACCGACGTCGAGAATGTGTTGCGCACCGCAGCATCAAAGTTTGAGAAGGGCCAATCGGATAACCGCGTGCTCTTCTACATTGGCGACGGCATGAGCAGCGCCAACCTCTTGGGCACGGACTCATTCCGCTCGCTCGTTGGCGATTTGGCGAAGGCTCATATTCCAGTGAGCAGCTACGCGATCGGCCCGCAAATCGATGGCCGCTTGCTAGCCTCACTAGCAAATCAAACCGGCGGCAATCTGTACATCGCCGAGCCGATGACCAAAGCGAACGACGCGGAAAAAATCACCGCCGACCGCGCCACTGAAGAAAATATCCGCCGCAGTGCAAACGTCGGTGAAGATATGGCCAATTGGGCCCAGGCCACCGTCTTCTGGCCGACGAGTTGCACCTGGCCAACCGAATTGGGGCAGGTCTACCCTAAAGCATTGACGCCGCTTCGATCAGATCGGGATTCGATCGCGATCGGAACTCCCCCCGCCGCCCTGACGAAGCCAGTCGAAATATCGGCGCAGTTCACCGCCGAAGGAAAGCCAGTTGAACTACATTGGAGCGCCACGCCGAAGAACGGCGGCGCCACTTATGCCTATCTTCCGCAAGTCGTTCGTTCGGCCAAGGCCGACGATGGAATTACGCTTCCCACGGTCGGCTCCGCCGCGCTCGCGGAAGCCGGCCGCGTTGCCGAGGCAGGGATCGACGGTTTAACCGATCTCGCCGAACGCTCGGTCGTTACGGGCGACGTGCTGGGCGCTCAGGTCGCAGCGCAGGCTGTCCTCGCACGCGATCCGGGCAACGTTAAAGCGAAAACCGTACAGCGCGTGATTGATAAGAAACGTACGGACGCCAAGCTTGTAGCGCAAGGCGCCGCCACCGCTCCGGCGGCCCCAGCAGCCCTTCCGCCGCAAGGTCCGGCCATTTCACCGGCCGCTGCGGCTCCCGCCACCGGCAACGATTTGAGCCTAGTGCGTCAACCCGCAGCGCTGCCGCCGCAATCGCCCGGGCAGCCACAGAACCTTCCTTCGCCCGCGACCGCGCCCTCTGTGCCTGGTTCGCTAACAGATCAATTTGCACCTTCCGGCGCCCTGGTAGACGAAGTGCAACAACAGCGTCGCGTATTCGGCCAAATGTTGCGCCGCCAAGTTGAAAACACCGTGATCGACGCTCGCAAAACAATGAGCGATGATCCAGAAACAGCCATGCAAAGCCTCAAGCTGGCGCTCGATAACGTCCAGCGAGCCCCCGAGCTCACGCCCGATGTCCGCGCACAACTCGTCGATAAACTTCAAGCCTCGCTCCGCGAAGCGCAGCATGCGGCAGTTGTGAAAGACGAACTTGAAGCTTCGCGCGAAGAAGAGCTCGCGGCCGCTCGTGAGCGCCGCATGCTCAATGATCGGATGGCTCGCGACCGCGAGAAAGAAAAGCAGCTTGTTGATCGATTCAACGCCCTCGTCGACGAACGCCGCTACGATGAGGCGTTAGACGTGGCCGGCACCTTGGACGAAGTGGACCCAACCGGCGTCACGCCAGTCGTCGCGACGATTTCCAGCGAATTGCGCCGCAATGACTACCTCATGCAACTCACCCGCGCGGCGCGCTGGACCAATACCTTCGATACGTTGTATCAGGTCGAGAAGTCGTCGGTGCCGTTCCCGGATGATCCTCCGATCGTCTACCCAGCCGCTCCAGTCTGGGAAGAACTTTCGAATCGCCGCAAGGATCGCTACGGTTCCATGGATCTGAAAGCCACTGGCGAAGCGGAACAAAAGATCGAGAAAGCCTTGCGATCTCCGCTGCACACCAACGGCCTCGATTTCGTTGAAACGCCGCTCAAGGAAGTTGTCGAACAAATGGCGACAGACTACGGCATCCCGGTTCAGCTCGATAAGACCGCGCTAGACGAAGTCGGTGTTAACGAAGATCAACCGGTTAATGTGAACCTTCACAATGTGTCGCTGCGCTCCGCGCTCCGTTTGATGCTTAAGAGCCTGCAGCTGACGTACATTATCCAAGACGAAGTGTTGATGATCACGACTCCAGACGCTGCTCAGAAAAACCTGGTCGTCAAAGTTTATCCCGTCGCAGACCTTGTGCTGCCCATCGACTCATCGCTGCTCAACAATAGCAGCGGTGGTGGTGGCGGTGGCGGTATCGGTGGCCAGAGCGGAGGCGGCGGCGGTGGCGGCTTCGGCGGCGGTGGTGGCGGCGGCGGCCTCGGCGGCGGCGGCGGTGGTGGTCTAGGTGGTGGCGGCGGCGGCGGCTTGTTCAGTGTCCCGGACGACGCCCAAAAAGCACCAGCTAGCCTGCCTGCGAAAGTGGCGCCGGAGCAAACGAAGTCAGCAGCACCATCGGCCTCGGCTCCTGCTTCATCCAATGCAGTTGTCGCTCCGAAACAAGCTAAGGCGTCTGCGATCGCGATGGATTCTTCCAAGAATCCTACCGAGTTCTGGGGCACCTATTTCGCCCAGCATCATCCGGACCCTGCCTCGATTCGGGAAACGGCCCGGCAACTGGTGGCCAAAAAGCAATTCGATCAGGTCATCGCGATGATCAATGCCGCCTTGCGCAATGGTCAGCCTCAGCCCTGGATGTATGAGTCGCTCGGCATCGCCATGGAACTTAACGGCAGCTCGAAATCTGATATCGAGCGTGCTGTGATGTCGGCTGTCGATTTCAGCAACTCGGCGGACGAAATGATGTACGTCGCCCAATATCTGTCGCGCCTCGGTCTCGATCGTCGCGCGATGCTCGTTTGCGAACAGGTAGCGAAGATGGAACCGCTGCGCGGTGAAGCCTACGTCCTTGGCCTTCGCTCCGCGCAAAATGTTGATGACGTTGCCGGAATTCGCTGGGCCACCATCGGCATCCTGGGCCAAGCCTGGCCGACTCGCATGGCCGAAATCGAATTGACGGCCTCCCGCGTCGCCAAGGCCACCCTCGAGCGACTCGGTAGCGAAGGCCGCACAGACGAGCGGGATGCCTTCCTAAACGAACTGCAACAAGCGGTCGTCCGCGATTGTGTCGTCCGCGTGTCGTGGACCGGCGAGGCCGACGTCGATATCTCCGTCGAAGAACCCTCCGGCACGGTTTGTTCCGAAGCCGAGCCTCGCACCATCGGCGGTGGTGTTCGCCTCGGCGATGGCTACACGGCTAAAGATAAAGCCGATGAAGGCGCGAACGAAGTTTACGTGTGCCCCAAAGGTTTCGCTGGCTCCTATCGAGTTCAAATCCACAAGGTGTGGGGTGAAGTCGCCGCCGGCAAGGTGACGGTTGACGTCTACACGCATCTTCGCTCCGGCGACGTGCAACACGAACGCCAACAGCTCGAGCTCAGCGACAAGGATGCCATGGTCGTGTTCGATTTGAATCACGGCCGTCGTACCGATCCGGTCGAAACCGCTCAGCTCGCGGGCGCCATTGACCGACAGGATAAAATCAGCCGGGCTGTGCTCGCTCAGCAGCTTGATACGGGCTCTGACCCGAGTGTCGCCCCTAATCCGAATCGCTTCTTCCCGGGCGCAGATCCCCGCCGCCCGTTTTTCGGTGGGCGCAACGCCGTTGGCTTCCAGCCAATCATTCAGACTCTGCCCGAAGGCACGATGTTTTCAACCGTGGGCGTCGTCTCGTCCGATCGCCGCTACGTTCGCGTAGCGGTGGAACCGGTCTTTTCCACCATTGGCGACGTGCAGACCTTTACGTTTGCCGGCGCGGCTCAATCGCAAAACGGTACTGGAACCGGCACCGGTACAACCGGCCTCTAGGCCTTCGCTGCTAATAGCCACACCAGAATGCCTTTTTGCACGTGCATGCGGTTGCCCGCTTGTGCTACGACTGCGCTCTGTGGGCTATCGATAACCTCGTCCGTCACTTCCTCGCCCCGCTTGGCCGGCAGGCAATGCAAAAAGATCGCGTCCTGGGGTGCGAGCGCCATCAGCTTTGCATTCACTTGGTATTCGGCGAAATCGCGCTTCCGCTTTTCGCTTTCACTTTCCTGACCCATGCTGGCCCACACGTCGGTATACACGGCGTTCGCATTGCGAACCGCCGCTCGCGGGTCCGCGGTCAGCTCCAGCTGGAGCGCTGGAAAGCTCTTTTTCGCAAAGCTAATAAATTCGGGCTCAAACTCGTAGCCTTTCGGCGTGCAAGCGACCAGTTTTACGCCAAGGTGCCCACACGCCTCCACCAGGCTCCGGGCCACATTATTGCCGTCACCTACCCAGGTGAGCTGTAGCCCTTCCACGTTTCCAAACTGTTCGCGCATCGTGTACAGGTCTGCCAGTGCCTGGCATGGATGCGCAAGATCGGTGAGGCCATTGATCACCGGGCAAGACGAATACTTCGCGAACTCCGTAACCGTGGAATGTTTTTTCGCGCGGATGACCACGACATCCACCATCTCGCTCAGCACGCGCGAAAAATCGGCCATGCTCTCACGCTTGCCGAAACCAGCATCATCACCGAGCAGCATGCTGCTGCCGCCGAGGTGGGCCATGCCCGCTTCGAAACTCACTCGCGTTCGCAGTGATTGCTTCTCGAAGAGCAGTGTTAACACGCGCCCGGGCAACAGCGCTTCTCGCAACCCTTGCGAGTACTTCGTCTTCAAATCTTCGGTAATGGAAAAAATCCGTTGAGTTTCGGCCGCAGATACATCGGCCAAAGTGAGCAAGTGTCGCGTCGCCAAAATCGTCACCCTTCTTCGAATCGAGATACCTTCACCACAGATGGACGCCCGTCGCTTGCGGCTTAGCGAGCTTGAGCCCGCAGCACTTCCGCTAGAATCTCGCAGCCCTCATCCACCTGCTCGTCCGTTAATGTCATGGCCGGTAGCAAGCGAATCACGGTTTGCTGCGTGCAATTAATTAAGAGTCCGCGCTCCATACATTGGCCGACGATCGGCGATCCTTCGGATGTTAGTTCCAGTCCAATCATCAACCCGCAAACGCGCAAGTCTTTGACGGTCGACAACTGCTCGACGAGCGGCGCCAGATTCTTGCGGAATCGTTCGCCAAGCTGCGTTGCGCGTTCAAGCAAACCTTCGTCATCGATCGTTTCAATCGTCGCGATGCCGGCCCGCGCCGCGATCGGATTCCCACCAAACGTGGCCGCGTGCATTCCCGGCCGCAAGCTCTTTGCCAGCTCCGGGGTTGTCATGATTGCAGCGCCCGCGACGCCGCCGCACAAACTTTTGGCGAGCGTCATGATATCGGGCGTTACACCCGAGTGCTGATACGCGAACCATTTGCCCGTCCGTCCACAGCCGCTTTGCACCTCGTCAAAAATGAGCAGCAGTTTGTGCTCATCGGCAAGCTCTCTCAACCCTTTCAGAAAACCTGCCGGGGGAATCCGAATCCCGCCCTCGCCCTGCACAGGTTCGATCATGATCGCGCACGTCTCACCATCGATGAGCTTCTTCACCGCATCAAGATTGCCAAAGGGAGCATAAGAAAATCCGGGGAGCAGCGGTCCAATCCCTTCGTGATACTTCGGCTGCGCCGTAGCACTTGTCGCCCCATAGGTTCTGCCGTGAAAACCGCCCTTAAACGTGATGATTTTGTAGCGTCCGTCCGTGGCGTGCAGCCGCGCGAGCTTAATCGCACCTTCATTCGCCTCGGCCCCGGAATTACAGAAGAACGCTTTGCCGCCGAAGCTTCGTTCCGAGAGCAATTGCGCCCATCGTCCTTGCGCTTCGGTGTGCCACGTGTTGGGCACATGAATCAATTCCGCCGCCTGCTGCTGAATCGCTTCGACCACCCGCGGTGGACAATGCCCCAGCAGATTGCAGCCCCAACCAGGAAAGAAGTCGAGGTACTTCCGGCCTTGGTCGTCCCACACATACGATCCCTCGCCCCGCACCAAAGATAGCGGAAATCGTGTGTAATTCGGCACGACGTACCGCGCGAAGAGTTCCGCGGTCTCCGGCTTCATCGTAATTTTGGTCGCGGTCGCCATGTTCATCCTGCTTTCAACGATCTAACACGCGGCACGCGAATCACTACGACGCCACGATCTCCGTCCCAATACCCTGATTTGTATAAACTTCCAACAACAGCGAGTGCCGAATCCGCCCGTCTATAATGTGGATCTTCCGCACGCCCTTCTGCAGCGTGTCCAAACAGGCTTCCACCTTGGGTATCATCCCCGCTTCAATTGCCCGCTCCGCAATCAAGCGATGCGCATCCTTCGCGGTCAGTGAATGGACCAGCGTGCTCGGATCGTTCTTATCGCGGCGTACTCCATTCACATCGCTCAGAAACACCAGCTTTTCCGCGCCGAGCGCTTGAGCGACAGCCGTCGCCGCCGTGTCGGCGTTTACGTTCAGTCGTTCGCCGTCATCGGTCTCACACATCGAAGGAATCACCGGCACTTGCCCCGCGTAACACAGATTCTCAATTGTGTCGCGGTCCACTCGAGTCACTCTCCCCACATGCCCTAGGTCGATCTGCTGTCCATCTTCCCCAGGCAGCGTTATCCGTTCACCGAATAACACGTTATTGTTCAAATCCCCCACGAAGTTCAGTGGCATTGCCCGGCCGCCGTAGTCCTCGATCCGCGCCGCAATCGACTCGTTGATCTCGCCGGCCAGCACCTTCTCCACGATCTTCAGCGTCGCATCGTCTGTGTAGCGCCGACCCTGAATAAACCGCGACTCGATTTTGGCCTCGGTCATTGCCCGCGTAATCGCCGCCCCGCCGCCGTGCACCACAATCGGCCGCATGCCCACTGTTTCCATGAAAACGACGTCCACGAGCAAATGCCGCAGCGCGTCCGGATCCTCCATCACGCTACCGCCCAGCTTGATCACCGTGATCTTATCTCGGAACTGCCGAATCCAGCCCATCGCTTCGATGAGCAGATCTGCTTTTTCGATCGCTTCTTGTACCACGGGCTTCTCAGCAGTAAGCGGGGACTCAAGGGACGCAGCCAGCACGGGCGAGGTTCGCACAAGGGGTTTCGTCAAGGAAAATAGGCCAATCCCGTATTCTAAAAACGATGCTGGAAAGGGTCAACGAGCCGCGCCTTACCTTGCGACCACTGGCCCAATGCCTTCTTTCATGGCAAGATA
>DATBAY010000288.1:0-9069 GCA_036271295.1 Lacipirellulaceae bacterium
CCCGTGAGGCGCTGGCCATCGAGACCAAGCGTCACCGCCAGGTTCGTCATGGCGGTTTCATGAAGTTGTACGCTGGCGAAACTATCCGAAAGGGCTCGAGGACGCGGAGTGTGCGACCCGAGCTGATCGCTGCTGGCGACGCGCAACCGGGCGACCAGACGCTCGGTCGTCGACTTCATTTCAATCGTGGTTAGCTTGATCCCGTACTGGTCGAATCGCTCTGTAAATCGCCCGTAAATGTTCTTGCGGGCCCGCTCGATCGCATCGTGCGTTTCCTGGTCGAGCTTATCGCTCGCTTCAGTAGAAACGCGTGCTTCCATTTCCGTTCGGACGCGATTTTGCCGCGATTGGTATTCTTGCTGGGCGCGATCGCGTGCGTATCCGCCGAGGAACGGAACCCAATCATAGTCGGTCGTCACGCCGACGAGCTGGTTGTGCCAATTGGCGTCGACATCGCTTGGCTGCATGTGGACGCCATCGGGTCGCACGATGACCGATTTGCTGCCGTAAAAGTCCGTCGCTCCGCGGCTCATGAGCCGCGCCTGGCCGGCATCGGCCAGCGTGTGGGACTGCACCACGCCGTTGGTTTCGACTCGTAGATTCCACTCGTCGTTGGCGGGTGCAAGTTTGATCTGGCTCTGGGAGAAAATATCCGATTCGCCTTGAACGAACGCGCCAGCGATCATGTCGTGCACGGGGCGCGACTCCGATCGCTCGGATTTCACCATGCGATTGACCAATTGCCCAGTGATGGCGATTCGAACATTCGCGTTGCGGTAATGTTGTTCGATAGAGTCCGCCAGCGCGCGGTCAAACGACGCCGGTGACTTCGCCAGCACACGTTGCTGCTGGACAATGTGAGCCGCGAGCCGTGGATCGCAAGACGATTCGTACGATTCAAGTTCTTGGCTAAGTGCAGCCACGTCGGCTGGCGATGGCGAATCAGCAGGCGCGCTTCTAAAGTAAGGGCTGAGGTCGCCCCTGGCTGCGACGCGACCATCGAAATGGTAGGCGACCCGCTCCTCATGCATCGCCACCCAACAGTCGATGCGGCGGGCGAGTGCCCAATGCGCCCGCAACAACTCAACCGAGAGGCAGGGGTCATTCGTGTTGTCTGCCAACCGAAACGCTTCCTCGGCGGCGTCGCTGAGGTCGGCCAGGATCGACTGCACATCATCGCCCGCGAGCTGGTCGCGTTCCGTTAATGCATGCAGTTGATTCGTCACGTGGCTCGCCCACTCGGCGGTGTAGGCATTCTCGGCCAGGCGTTGAAGCTGGTCATACAGCGCCTGCGGCACGCACCACGAGGTGGCCCGCGGCGGCGCCGGGCGCATCGCGAGGCGATCGTCTGGACCGGCTAGCCGGACCGGCTCCGGTAACGACTGCGACGTCTCGTAGATCGGTGTTATTTGCGGTTGAACAAAGAGGTTCTCCGGGACGGCGTCCATCGAGGCAGCCACCAATCTGCGCGGCAGATCGGCCGGCGTGTTCTCGGCTATCATTTTGCCAACGTACCAGAGCACGTCGGCCATGTAGGAAGACAGAGGGAAGTAATCGGTCAGATTATCTGCAGCCTGCGGCGGGCTAGTCTGCTGCGAATGATCAGGCGCGGATTGCCAACGATACGCCTCGCCATTCATCGCGCGGTCGGCGACCAATTGTTCAATGGTGGGAGGCGCCCAAATGCGCAGCAGATCGGCATTGGAATTTTCGCTAACGGCGCTCGTTTCGACCTGGGCAAAATCGTTGTGCGAACTTGGCCAGGTCAACTCGGGCGAAGGCAGACAACGGTGAGGGGTCGCGGACGCTGTTGTGACGGTGCTCGCCGATTGATCGTCCTGCCAGTAATAGGGGGCCGCCAGGCAAAACAGGAACAAGCCCGCCAGCATGACGACGCAAGGCCAGGGGCTCGGCTGTTTATCGACTTGCATGGGACGAACTCCGGCCGATTCGAGGTGCCGACGACGATTTTGGTGACTATATTCGGTCATAGGCGAGCTGTGCGGTCTTGCGCACGTCGACACCGAATGCGACGGTCGGTTTAGGGCGATTCAACAATGGGGTCCATCAGCTAAGATCGGTAAAGCACGTTCTATCCATAAAACGAGAATCGTTGCTTTAAACGTGCGGGTGCTAGCAGTTCGCGGCGCTTTGGTTGACTCTGACGGTTCGAGGAACATTGATGAAAACGGAAGGTGAAGCCCTGCGGCTGCGGGTGTACGTCAATGAGAGCGACCGGCTCGACGGTCGGCCCGTGTATGAGGCGATTATTCGTGCGGCAAAAGAGCAAGGGCTAAGCGGAGCAACGGCCTTCCGCGGAATTGAAGGCTTTGGCGTTTCTGGTCGCGTCCATTCGGTCAAAGTGCTGCACCTTTCCGAAGACGTGCCGATCGTGGTCGAGATTTTGGACTCGGCCGAACGCATCGCGAAGCTGCTTCCCACGCTGGATGCGCTGGTCGGGGAAGGAGCGATGTCGCTCGAAAAGATTCACTTAGTTACCTACCGCCGAGACGCGCAGCCCTCGATCAAAGTTCAGTTTGATGATGAAATTCAACTTGAATCGGAAGTGCCCGCTGCTGCGGCGATCGCGCCGGCACCAGCAGATGAACTCACCGAGCGCGCGGAGCAAGTCATCACGGCGGCACACGAATCCGCAACTAAGTCGCGGCGAGTCTATGCCGACAGCGTCGATGTGCTGCTTGCCATGTTGTGCGAAGTGCGTGGTATTGCGACCAAGGCCTTAAATAAATCCGGCGCGGATTGCAAAATTGTGGACCGTACGTTGCGGGAAACCGTCAATCGCGATGAAGAACAAAAATCGTTTCTGGAAAAGCTCACAGCCAGGGCGTCAGTGGCCGCGAGATGGCTGCAAGACGACGCCATCGGCACCGAACACCTCCTCTTAGCGCTGTGTCAAATTCGACCGAGCGCAGCAACCGATATTTTGACGCGGCTCGGGGCGCAGCCACGCGATATTTGCCAAGAAGTGCTTCGTCTCACTGGGCACGAAGAGGATTGGCAGGGCTGGTTAGCGGACCATCCCGAACTGTGATCCTTGTAGTAGGTCCATAACCGACTCGATTGGACGAGTCGCGCGCAGACACAACGTCGGGTCTTGTTGGTTTGTTGAATTTCGCTAAACTGCCGTCGGCGGGAATCGAGGGCAAGCGATGTCAAGCCAACAATTTAGCGCTGGTGAGTGGGTGCGCACCGATTCGGGTGAAGTGGGCACAGTGGTTCACACTGCGCGCTTAACGGTCTTCGTCCAACTGGAATCAGATCCCAGCGAAGCCACCGTGAAAGCGTTTCTAGAAAGCCAGCTCACGAGAATCGATCCGCCCGAACAACAACGGAAAGCGGAAGCACCGCCCCAAAATCATGGCGGATAGTTGGCTCGTTGCGACCGTCACCACGGCGACTCTCATTTGGTGGCTGAAGTATTTTAACGCCAGAATGGCCGTGAAAGCGCTTTCTCCTCTGTCCGCGAATTATCGAAAAAAATGTGCCTCTGCGGTGTCAGTAGAATAATTTCCGCCAATTGGGTAAAAACACGCCAAGCGACACCCGTTCGGAACGAAAGAGGGGAATGGGCGTCGTCAACTAGCGAGATGTAGTGAATCGTCACCGGCGAAGGGGGGATGCCGTGCTGATTTCGGTTATGGGTCCGGGCGCAATTAGCCTGGTAAACGTGCTTCGCGCCGCGGGCATTCAGTGCGATGAGCAGCCGCAAGATATGAGGCGCGACGTCGTGAGCGCGGCCGGCGGCCGATTCTTACGGCTTACTCAGCCTGCGATCCCGTTTGCAGCACTCGCCAAATCGTTGCACACATGGCAAACAATACGGGCGTCGCGCCGAGTCATACTCACGAACGACCATGGCCAAATCGTCCATACGAATGGGCTGGCCCTGGAGCAAATCGAGCGAGCGCTTGAAGCGACCAGGCAAATCGATATTCTTGACGTAGGCCCCGTCCGCAAAAGCTGATATTGGTAACCTGAGCCGGAAAGCCACACTTAGCCATTCAGGCGCACGCGCGCCGCTTTGACAACGTTCCAGTGACAATCGCTCCCAGAACCAGCAGCGTCGCCGCGGAAGGCTCGGGGACGGCCATGAAAAAAACGTTGCTTTGGAGGTTTGTGATCGAAGTGTTCCATTTGATCACGTCGGAAAGTGACAGATTGTTCAAATAGTCGAGGTCCGACGCAGAAAAATCGGCGTCGCGAAGATACCAGAATCGGTCACCATCGCGATCGCGCGTGAATTGATCAACGAGGCCGGCCGTGATTAATGGCCCAATTTGAGACCCTTCTAAGTGGTCTTCGGAAAGCGCGCCGACCCAAGGATCGATCTTATTCACGTCGCCGTAGAGCGATTGTAGACCGACCTGGATTGCTGGATCGGACGAAATTTGTGCAAACGAAGTCACCTTTGGTAATCCATAAGCTGCACGCATGGTGTTGTAGTCGGGCAGGCCGTGGTCGCGTCCGCGCTGAATATTGAGCGACGCGAGATCGAAGCCGCCGGCCCCTGGTTCGCCAACGAGGAAGTCACGGACGTCATCGACGATATGCATGTCGACTTCTTGCTGCTGGTCGGATGCCAAGCCTTTAAGCAGGTAGTCCAATTCGTGCGGCCCGCTTGATAGATTGGTGGGCAGAAAGAAGGCATCACGAAGTGACATTGGCCCACCAGGCGCTGGCGTGCCGTCGTTCTGGATGCGCAGGAGTTGCGGCGAAAGCATCGTGTGCCCGACGCGGAACAGAGCTGTCGAAAACTCCGTGGCAACAGATGCGTTTACGTTCGGATTGTAAACGCTGTTTACACCAGGAGCTGCGGAACCAAGCAAAGCAGGCAGGAATTCTTTGTAAGTAATCACTTGAATTTCCGCGCCGACAAGTTTCCGGGCGCGCTGGTAGACCTGTTCATCGGTCCAAGTTGGGTTTTGGGCGGCAACCTGATCGGCCAGTCGATTGTGCTCGCGCATGAACAGCGTCTGGATCGAAGTGAGGCCGATTTGTTCGTTCGCGCGAATGTCGCCCGCCACGTAATACTGGGTCGGATCGGGCGCGCCGCCCGTTCCATTGGGAAGACCCATGGTATTAAACGGAAGCAGGTCCCCGGCGCTAGTCAGCAGTTTTCCGCCGACGTGGCTGCGCAGTGCATCGGCTCGCGCGGCCGTCGAGCCATACACTTGTGACCCGTCGATGTAAGACGTGATTTCATTGATTTGCTGCCGCGGGTTGCCGGGGCCCGTGCCGGTCGCCGGATCATATTCCGAACGGGTGAATGGCATCACCGCCGTGCCGGTGCTCGTTGGATCAAATGTTGAATCGCCTTTAGGGATGGGGATATCGAACTCTTCGGGAACCGCTGCAGGATTCGTAAGATCCAGGTCGTGATCGATAAACTGGCCCCATTGGAAAACCCAGTCGGTCATTTCATGCGCGTTGGGCATCATCGTCGTTTGTGCAACGACCGTGTTGCTGATGAGTCTCGCGCCCGGCAATGTGGGGTCGGTCGAACCGCGCGGCGAAGCGTAGCCATCATCATACGCGGCTGGTGCAATGCGGATCAGATCGGTGTTGGCCGCGCCCCAAGTGGAATGAAACAAATTATTTCCGGTTCCGTCGTAAGAGCGATCTTCGGCGAGGGCGACGGCCGCAACAAATAGCAGCGCAGTTGGCAATAGACAATAAAGGAAGCGACTCACGGGAGACTCCAAAAACCGACATCGAAGAACAACCGGCGCTTACGAAGGCGGGCAAGAGGCCCGTGTCTTGATCTAAGCGCAGATGTCGGTAGGTGTAATTAGGACGATCACCAAAAAGAGGCGGCGCCAGTGGCGGCTGAGGCAACAGGTTTAGTATGGCGATCGGTTCAGTTTGGTCAAGTTGTCGGAGGCATCGAGCGGTGTTTAGTGCTGGCCATTGTAGCTAATTCCGCAGGATTTCGGGGGTTCGCGAAATGCGGTCCTTATCGTAGTAGAGATTGCGAGCGGCCGCGACGTATGGGAAAAGCGGAGTGAACGGTTTCGCTCGCTAATTGCGCCTCCTCTCAGCTCCCCGGCTTAAGTGGCGCGGCGGGCGACCCGTGCCAGTGCTGCTTCGATCCGCGGCGTCTGCGACGCAGACGAGAAATGGGCTCGCGCTCGAGCCAAGCCGGAAGCTCCGAAACGGCTGCGAAGAGTCATATCGGACGCGAATTCCGTCAACGCTTCCGCGAGTGCCGTGGGATCGCGCGGTCGGACGAGAAAACCCGTCTCGCCGTTGACCACACACTCAGGAAGACCGCCCGCCGTTGTGGTCACGAGCGGCAAGCCGGCCGCCATGGCTTCTAATGCACTGAGTGGGAAGCTTTCTTCCACGGACGCGAGCGTGTAAATATCTAACGCCGAGAGAACGTCACGGACATCGGACCGGTGTCCGCAAAAAGTAATTGCCTCAGTGACGTTAAGCCGTTCGGCCTCGCGCCGACACGCGGCGACATAATCGGGATTACCGCCACCGATCAATAGCAAGCGCGCGTCCGGAATGTTGATAAGCAATTTGGGCATCGCCTGCACGAGATACAGCTGACCCTTGCGCTGGCAGACGTCGCCGACGGTGCCAATTGCGATGTGGTGACTTTTCAGTCCAAGTTGTGCCCGCGCCGCGAGGCGCACATGCGGCGAGATGGTGGAAAAGCGATGGTCGTCCAAAAAGTTGTACACCACTTCCATTTTGCGCCGCGGCACGAAATTCACGCGGCGATGGAACCGGGCCGTAGCTTCGGAAACGGCGATGATTCGGTCGTTCAACGCCCAGTGAAATTGCGCTTTGCGGCAATGGGCGGTCGCCACCGAAGGCACACCGCCAAACCACCGCAGCAGCACGCCAAAAAAATGGGCGCTGCTCATGTGGGTTTGCACGACGTCGATTTCTCGCTCGCGTGCAGCCTGGCCGACGCGGCGCAGTTCCGCGAGCGGCCACCGCTTTAATGTCGAAGGAAAGACCTCGATACCCTCCAGCAGCTGTTCACCGATCCAAGCGCCGGGACGGCAAACGAGCGTAATCTCATGACCGCGCGCCGCCAGCGCGCGGGCCAGCATAAGACAATGAATGACGGCTCCATTCACCGCGGTGCCAGACACGATCTGCATGATTCGCATGGATATAGGCGGCACAATGATGGAGTTGGTAACAGCCGAAGTGCTTAACTGGCTGCCGGCGGCAAACGATCTGGCCGTTAGATGCTAGGGCTGGTGACGGCATAGTTTCGCTGGTCATAAAAGTCGGCCGTAGCTGCGCGGAGTTTGAATGCATCTTCGAAATACCACCCAAATACGGGTGGGATAGTAGAACCGTGTTGGCGGAATTGAGAATCGCCGCTGCTCACCGCCGGATTTGCGAGCCAGCAGAGCTATCGTTCAACAGAATTTGGCTACAATCGAGATTTGATTCCGGCTTGGCGCCAGCATGCATTCATTCGTTCATAACCAACCCGTCATGAAACCCCCGCGATTCAAGCTAAGCACGGTCCCGACGTGGATGACGATCATCGCGCTCTTGATCGTGTGGTACACGTCGCTCTCGAAAGAGCGAGCGCGAAATGCGCTGTTGACTCAGCGATTGCAGAACGCGGAATTTCAAGTTGGCCAGGCGGAAAGACGCCGCAATTCTGCGGCTGAGCTCATTTCCAACGATCCTCCAGCGGACAGCCGCGTATTTACGAAGCCACGATATGAAGGCGTAAGTTTGCGTGACTTGGTGATTCAAGGCGGTAGTGCTGCATTCCAGCTGACGGTCTTCGACAACTCCGACCTTACCAATGCATCCTTGTCAGGTGGCGCCTCTTCGTTTCAGGAGGCCAGCTTTAGGAAGGCGATATTGAAAAACGCCGAACTGGTTGGGAGTGGGAGTTAATTTCAACTTGCGGTGTTTGAGAACGCGGACTTATCGGGAGCGGTTCTGGTCGGCAATCTGTCGGGAGCATCGCTAAAGAACACCAAGTGTTCCAGCGCCAGAATCGAAGGCTTTTGTCAGTCCGTGAATATCGATGGAGCCAAGTTCGAGGGCGCGGACTTGACCGGCATTAGTGGCGAGAATCTCACTACTTGCTACTTTGCCGCTCCGCCGACGTATGATGCGAAGACGAAGTTTTTGGACAAATTCAGTCCAGTTGAAAGCGGGTGGCAGCCATCTAGTGCTCCCTCGCAGAAGTGACGTCTCACTTCAAACTGGTAAAGGAAGGCTCTCTACTTCCACTCCGGCTTGCGTTTTTCGACAAATGCGTTGAGGCCTTCCTGTGCTGCTTCGGTCGTGCGCGCCGTGGCGCTCATCGCGGCGCCAACCGAAAGCTGCGTCTCGAGCTGTTCGCCGACCGTTTCGTACAGCAGCCGCTTCGTGAGCTGCACCGACTCGGGTGCGCCGGCCGCACATTCTTCACCGAGCTGAGCGCAGCGGGCCCAGAGGCGCGGCTCGTCGATAAGCTCGTGATAAATTCCCAGGCGGTGTGCTTCTTCTGCCGGATAGAGAGCTGACGTGACGAGGAGGCGAGCAGCACTACCGCCGCCTACTCGAAAGGCGAGCAGCGGAGCGACAACGCCTGCAATCAAACCGCGCCGCGGTTCAGGCAAGCCGAATTGCGCCGTCGCCGTGGCCACGACGACATCCGATGCGAGGACGAGCCCAGCCCCACCGGCAACGGCGGGACCGTTGACCGAGGCGATGATCGGCTTCGGCAGCTGAATCATTTGCGTTATGAGATCACAGTAAGCCTCTGCTGTATCGCCCCATTCTTGCGCTTTTTCGGCGTCCGAAAGCGTGGCGGCGTGCTGCATTTCGTGCACATCCATGCCCGCACAGAAGGCTGAGCCTGCGCCCGTAAGGATGACCGCCCGAACCCGTTTCTCGAGGTGAAGATCACCCAGCGCTTGCGATAGTTGGGCCAGCATCGCGCGTGTTATCGCGTTGCGGCGCTGCGGCCGATTGATCACGATTGTCCCGATGGAGCCGGTAACTTTGACGTCGATTGCGTTACTGGGCATGAACACGGTCATTCTTTCTCAGCCTATTGATATCTGCGCTGCT
>DATBAY010000289.1:0-1975 GCA_036271295.1 Lacipirellulaceae bacterium
CGGACTAGGTCGGTGAAAATCGAACGGGCACGATGCGAGCATGGCCGCGGTTCACTGAAAAGCGAACATCGTGACAACTTCCGCTATGGTGGCCCCTTGTGAGGAAGCAGGTCGAAGCTGTCGCTAACGCATATAGAGTCAATCGCACGCACGTCGAAAGGTTCTGAAATGGCGAGAATTGCTGCGGACTTTATTACCGAAGCTCTAAAGCAGGCGGGCATCAAACGCATTTACGGTGTTGTCGGCGATTCCCTCAATGGCTTTACCGACTCGCTGAGACGCCTTGGTGGCATCGAATGGATCCACACGCGCCACGAAGAAACGGCGGCGTTCGCCGCAGGCGCCGAAGCCGCCCTCACGGGACAGCTTGCCGTATGCTGCGGCAGTTGTGGTCCCGGCAATCTTCACCTCATAAATGGCTTGTTCGATTGTCATCGCAGCCGCGTGCCGGTTTTGGCAATTGCGGCCCATCTACCGAGCAGCGAACTCGGTATCGATTATTTTCAGGCAACACATCCCGAGCTTCTGTTCCGCGAATGTAGCCACTACGTCGAGCTTGTTTCCAACCCGGGGCAGTTGCCTCAAATTTTAGAACGCGCGATGCGCGTGGCGGTCGCAAGAAGTGGTGTCGCGGTCGTCGTCATACCCGGCGACGTCGCCCTGATGCCTACGGCTGCTCAAGTCCCTGCGTGGCTGACGCCCTCTCGTCCGCTCGTACGGCCAAGCGAACAGGAGATCGATCGTCTTGCAGAGCTCCTAAACACCTCATCAAAGATCACGCTACTTTGCGGTGCCGGCTGCGCAGGGGCCCATGACGAAGTCGTTAAATTGGCCGAACGGCTAAAGGCGCCGATCGTTCATGCGCTGCGCGGCAAGGAGTTCATCGAATACGATAATCCATATGACGTCGGGATGACCGGCTTTCTTGGTTTTCCCTCCGGCTATTTCGCAATGGAAAATTGCGACACGCTGCTGATGCTCGGCACCGATTTTCCGTACCGACAGTTTTACCCTAAACATGCTCGTGTCGCTCAAATCGATATTCGACCCGAGGCGCTTGGCAATCGCACTCCACTTGAACTCGGGCTGCTCGGCGACGTTGCAGAAACCGTAAGGGCTCTTCTTCCTAAGCTCGACAAACATGACGATCGCGCGCATCTCGACGATGCACTGGCCAACTACTCAACGGCGCGCAAAGATCTCGATGCCCTGGCGGAAGAGAACGAACTCGGCAGCGTAATTCACCCGCAATACGTGACGCGTGTGGTCAGTGAGGTGGCCGCCGAAGACGCGGTCTTCACCTGCGATGTCGGTACGCCGACGGCGTGGGTCGCGCGTTACCTCAAGATGAACGGCAAGCGGCGCCTGCTCGGATCGTTCAACCATGGCTCAATGGCGAATGCCATGTTGCAGGCAATCGGCGCCCAGGCCGCCTTTCCGACGCGCCAAGTTGTTTCGCTTTCGGGTGATGGCGGCTACACGATGATGATGGGCGATTTCATTACTCTCGCCCAGCACAAGCTGCCGGTTAAGGTCATCGTCTTAAACAACGGCACCCTCGGTTTCGTTGAAATCGAGATGAAAGCAGCGGGCTTCCTTGATACTGGCTGCGATTTACAAAATCCTGATTTCGCAGCGATGGCGCAGGCGATGGGCTTCAAGGGCATCCGCGTGGAGCGGCCAAAGGATTTACGCAGCGCTTTGATGGAGGCCTTCAACCATGACGGACCTGCGCTTGTCGACGTCGTGAGCGCACGTCAGGAATTGATCATACCTCCGAAGGCGACCCTGGCTGAAGCGACGCACTTCAGCATGTTCATGCTCAAAGCGGTTCTCGACGGCCGAGCCAAACAGATCATTGACCTCGCCAAAGTCAACCTAACACGATGAGTTTTCGTTGGCGCTCTGGCCACAGAGATCAAATATTCCGATCCCGAAAATCCACTAACGCGCGCACGGGCATCTTCTATGTTGG
>DATBAY010000290.1:0-1784 GCA_036271295.1 Lacipirellulaceae bacterium
GACCGCGCCGAGTGCCCCGCCCATCAACGCCCACACCGTCCCGAAGCTTGCGTACGTACTGGCCTCCGGGGCATCGGCAAGAATCATGTCTGGCACCACGACGGCGATCACGAAATAGGCGATACCAACACATATCAGCGGTCGTAGCCGGCTGTGATGCATGGCGGCCTGGCCTTTGTGCAAAACCGGTCCGTAGGCGCCCCAACTTCCAATTGCGAGTGCGATTGCCAAGACTCGGAAAACCCAATTCCAAACCCCCTCGGAGGACGACGCTGGCTGCGGCGCGGGAGCAGGCGTTGCTGCCGCTTCAGTGCCTGCCGCGGGCGTGGCGACTTCCGCAGCCTTCGCTACTGGCGGCGCGCCATGCGGGGCGGCCACCATTACCAAAATCGCGCCGAGCAATACGAGAATGAGTCCCGCCAAAAACCAAGGTCCGATGTCTTTAATTCGATCGGCGAGATAAATTGTGAGAAACGCGTTGATGACCGGTGCACCACCAAAGACGAGCGGCATCACATAGATCGGTCGGCCGCCAAAATAAAACGCCAGGATGATACCGAGCGCACCAAGTGCGCCCATCGCTCCACCCGCGATGCTCCACACCAATCCGAAAACCGTCCAGTCGCCTTTTTCGCCTTTCAAGTACAGCCAGATCGACGGGACGATGATGCCAACTAAAAAGTAAGCGAGTCCCACGCAAACGAACGGTCGAAACTTCGCCGGCACGTGTGGAATGGTAGACATTCCCATCTGACCAAACTGCAACACCGGCCCGTAAAGGCCCCAGCAGAGGATGGTGAGCACAATTGCGGCAAACAGAAGCAAAGTATTTCGCATCGAAGTTTCCAAAGTAGGTTCGGCCCACGGGGCGGCGAGCTCGCAGACCCGTTGAAGAAGTCAATTCGAGCGGCATTCGCCGTTGGCTTGCGGCTCCTACTCTAATCCGCCCCGCCAAAATCAGCTAGTCGCCTCTGAGCGTGGCCAAAATCGGAGCCCGCACCGCCGACCGCGTCGATAACCACCCGGCGACCAGGCCCACCGCCGCGATGGCAGTTAACAATAGCCCCAGCGTCGCCCACGGCACGCTTGCCCCGTGCGGCATCCATTGCGGAATGAGCGCGATGCCCGCCGCCGCGCACCCAATGATCAATCCGCCCACAAGCAAAATCGCATTCTCTTCGACAACCATCCTCACAAGCCTCGAGGGCGCGAACCCCTCCGCTCGCATCAGAGCCAATTCTGCCCGCCGCTCCAGCACACTCCGCAATTGCACCACGGCCAGCCCGATCGTCCCCAACAAAAGCCCAAGCCCGCCAAGGCTCTGGAACGTCGCGAGATACGTATTCTGCACCGCCAAAAATTGCGCCAACTGCTCCCGCGCGTCCGTGGCGTCGAACCCTTCATCCGCCAATGTCGATTCCAAAATCTGCGAAATTTCATGCAAAGATCGAGCATCCTGGGAGGGCGAGGCTCCCGCCGAGCCGTTTTCCGCCAACGCCTGCGGCTCGGCGGGAGCTTCGCCCTCCCGTCGCTGCTTCGCATTCTCGATCAGAAAATATCGATAGCCGGCCACATCAGGAAACAACTTCACAAAGTTCGCTTCGCTCACCAGCACGTTGCCTTGCAGCACGCTGTTCTCGAGCAGCCCGACGATCTGCAGCGTTACGTCGCGGCCTGCGGAATCGTGAATCGGAAACCGCGCCCCCACACCGCCAACCTTCAACGTGTAATCCGCCATACTCACATCCATCACGACCGGAATGACATCGCGACCCGTATCATCT
>DATBAY010000291.1:0-2184 GCA_036271295.1 Lacipirellulaceae bacterium
GGCTTCGAGACTCGCGCGCGATTGCGCGAGCGACGCTTCATAATCTGCCGGATCGATTTGCAGGAGCAAATCGCCGGCTTTGACGTGCTGGTTGTCATCGACATCCAGCGTCACGACGTAGCCCGAGACGTGCGGATTGATTTCCGTCGCACGGCCCGCGATGAATGCGTCGTCGGTTGATTCAAATTGCCGCGCGTGCAGCCAATACAAAGTGCCGCCGATGACGGCGAAGATGATTCCCAGCACGAGGGGCAACATAATCGTCCACCGCTTGTAGAACGGCGGCGGGGGCACTTCCGGTTCGTCTTCTTTTTTTTCGGGACCGCCTGCTAGCTTTTGGGCGCTGACGATCGTGGAAATCGTCTGGCCGCCGTTGGGCGGAGAGGGACTATTGATGCGCTTGACCATGACGGTTCACAATCGCCCCAGTGGAGGTGAGGAGAGAGGATCGTAACCGCGCTAAATGGGCAAATGTCGTACCAGGCACGCGAAGAGGACTGGGCCTCGTTAGATACCGCGGATCAGCGATGATCTAACCACAATGCGGCGCGCATGTTGATCGACAAGCGATCACGGCGCCGCGGTTTGCTTGGTTGGTTCGTGGAGGCCGGCGGCGAGCGCAGCTTGCTTGAGTTCTTTACTGCCGGGCTCGGGGGCGGTGAAGATGTTGTGTACGACCGCTTTGTGCTTTTCCAGCTCGGCGATCGCGGCGGACCAGGCGTCGGGCGAATCGGTTTTTAGTTGGTCGGATTCACCGAGGCAGATCGCGATGTAGGCAGCACGCGCGCGGGCGTCGCCAGGGGCAGTGAGATCGTGCGCGAGCTTCGGCAGAAACTCTTTTTTCGCGCGGGCGATTTGGTCGGCGGATGTGGAGAGAGGTTCGACGTTAGCGGGTTGTTGGGTGGGGATGCGGTAGATACGGGTGTTCTCCGTTTTCGCGGCACCCTCACCCTGCCCTCTCCCAGTGGGAGAGGGTGAAGAAATTAATTCGCCGCCGTTTTTTTCGATGGTAAGGCGGGCGGCTTCGACCACGAGATTTCCGAGGCCGGTGAGTGTTTCGTCGTTGGGCATGTCGTCGCGCGTGGTGTTGCGGTAGACGTCTTTGATATTCCACCCTTGTTGATCCATCCAGCGGCGGCCTTTCATCACGCCGACGATCGTGGCGGCGGTGGCGGCGTCGCAGTCGGCATCCCAGCCGAAGTTGAAAGCATAGCGCAGCGTTTCGACGAAGTCTTTGTTGCCATAGAGCAGTGCGGCGATGACGCAGGCCGTGTTGAGCTCATAACCGTTGCGTTCCCGCATGACGCCGCCGAGTGGCTGCCACAGAGTTTTGAATTCCCGACGGACGGCGCGCCAATCTTTAGGGTGTTTGTGGTGCAACTCGCGCACGGTTGTAACAACGTTGGCGATGTCACTTTTCGGGTCGACGGCCGCCAGGCCGGCATCGAGGATTTTTTCGAGATCGGTTTCGACGCAGGCGGTCGAGATCATCGTCGTGAAGAGCTGAGTGCCCTGCGCGGGCTCGCCGTCGATCGCGGTGTGCGTGTAGTTGAGGCCGAGCCTGGCGGCGGTTTGCGGCATGCCGGGAGCCATCAGGCCAAACGACTCGCAGACGAATTGGCCAGAAATGTTGAAGTCGGACCAGGGATTCAACGCGATGTTGCCCGTCCAAGGGGGCTCGATGCCGAGGTTCATCAGTCCGCGAGCGTACATATTCGCGCAGAAGATGCGGCGGTTGATGTGCTGCTTCCACTGCGCTGTAATTTGCGCCGGCTTGAGAAAGATTTCGCGCGTGCGCGTGATTTCGCGCAAGTAAACCCACTCGATATCGGTGTCGTCGTCGGTGTATGCGCCTTCGGGCAGGCTGGGTGTGTACTCTTCGACCTTGCCGGGCGAATTGATGTATTTGAATTCGTGCGGCAGGCCGTTAAGGTTCCCGATGACTTGCGCGAGCATGCCGCCGCGGAGGCGGTCTTCGAGGTCATCGGCGTTGACCTCGATGATGTGGGAAGGCGCTTGCGCGAAGAGTCGCAGGTGAAGTGAACATAAGGCGAGCAGCGACGACAGAATCACGACGATGGGTTTCATCGTGGTGATTATCGCGGATTGCTAACGCGATTGCCAGTTCGCGGGCGCAGCGAGAAAAGTAGCGTACGTCGATCCGCCGTGCGTCGGGCTGAAAAG
>DATBAY010000292.1:0-16314 GCA_036271295.1 Lacipirellulaceae bacterium
ATGAACGGTTCGGGCATGATCGTCCCGAACACGGGACTCAACCGCGCGATCGACGTGGCCCGCGGCCCGGCGATGGCCCAGATGACCGACCATTCGGTTCTCGCGGGCATCGACCACCAGACGGTGGCCCACCACCAGATGGCCCGCCACTCGACGGACCACCGGGAAGCGACGCGCCAGACGAACATCAACCACCGCCGAGAGCCGAGCAGCCCATTTAGCAACGCGCGCAGCCCCACATCAATCTGGCGAAAGCCCACTGCAACGCCAAGCCAAAGGGAATAGTCTTCTAGACGTCGTATCCCTTGCGGAACTCGGGATGCACGATCTTTTCGAGCGAAGGATCGTTCTTCGGCTTCAGGTTAACCGGGTCCCATTCGACCTTGCCGCGCTTGTAGACGGCCAGGTTGCCCAGCAGAATCGTCTCGGTCAGCGGCCCCGAGTAGTTCGGGAAGTTCGACATCGCCGGCTTGTTCTTCGGGTCCTTCATGGCATTGAACCATTCTTTTTCGTGACCCGGGCTGTGGGGGTAGTCCACGTCCAGCTCTTTTACGTCGCCGACAATCTGCACGCCCTGCTCGGCGTAATCGCCAGCCGCGTACATCGCGGCCTTGTCGCCGATAATCAGCACGCCGCTTTTGCACGGCGGCTCGAGCTTCTCGCCCTTTTCGTTCTTCGTCGTCAGCGTAACGCCTTTGAACAACTCGTTCGCCGGCAAATTGCCGCCGTCGTACCAGTTCATCGTGAACGCAGCCCGACCGTCCAGCTCGGGGAACTCAAATTTGATCTTCGAGCGGGGCGGGTAACTATCGCGATTGTGTTCGGGACAATCGGCTTCGACCGAAATTGGGTCGCGCATATTAAGCGCCATGAACGGCAGGTTGCATGTGTGGCACGCCATGTCGCCGAGCGCACCGGTGCCGAAGTCCCACCAGCCGCGCCACGCGAATGGGTGATACCCGTCCGCGTACGGCCGAAACGGCGCTGGGCCAATCCAGGCCTCCCAATTGAGCGTCGAGGGCACCGGCTTAGCGGGCGCCCGCTCTCCGCCCTGAGGCCAAATCGGCCGGTTCGTCCAAATGTGAACTTCCTTTACTGTACCAACCTGACCTTGGCGAATTTGATGAGCCGCCTTCCGCATCGGGTTGAAAGCCGTGTACTGGTTGCCCATCTGCGTCGCAACGCCCATCTCCTTGGCGATCTCGCCAATCCGCCTCGCTTCCCAAATCGAATGGCACAGCGGCTTCTGGCAATACACGTGCTTGCCTTTCTTCATCGCCATCGCCGTAGCCACGGCGTGGTTATGATCGGGAATGCTCACTGTAACTGCGTCGATCTTGTCCCCCATCTTGTCGAGCATTTCGCGAAAGTCGCTGAAGTTGTGCTCGGTTTTGTAAGCTTTCACCTGTCCTTCGAGCGTCCCGGAGTCGACATCACACAGAGCATAAATTTGACCGAACTTGGAGACGTTCTGCACGTCGCTTTGGCCCTTGCCGCCGACGCCGATGCAGCCGAGCTGAACTTTTTCGTTGGGTGACTTGCTGTCAGCGGCCTCCACGCTGCCGGTGATCCAGAACCCTGCGCCGGCTGCCGCCGTGGTTTGAAGAAACGTACGCCGATTGGTGAGTGACATCGAGAGAATCTCCGGCATCGAAGTAAATCAGGCTTGAATCCGCCTGAAGAAGCTGCCCCATCAGGCCAGATAGCCTGAAGTACGATACGCTAACAGCATAACGCTCACTTTAATGGGAATCAAACACCCAGTGGTTGGCAGTGCTTTACGGCAACGAGAGCCCAATCTATAGCAGTTTGCCAATGCCGGGCGTGGAAACTAGGCTAACGGAATCATGTAAATAGAGGATTTAAGTCCTACTTTGTTTATGCAAGCCGTGAGGAATGGTTCGATGGCGGTGTGGAAAAAAATTATCGATGGCGGCTTTTGGGCGATAATCGTGGCAGCCTGCGCGGTGAATGTGGTGGCGGTCGCCAGCGATCAGAAGACACTCATCGAGCGCGTCGAGCACCTGGGCGGGCAGGTTACGCGAGACCCGACCGGCGATGTCACGGCAATCGATCTCGAAAACCGGCCGACGACGGACGCCGATTTGAAACTGCTCGCCTCGGCCCCAGATGTGCAGAAACTCGTGGTGTGGGGCGCCGGGATTACGGATGCGGGAATCGACGATCTACTGCCACTCGGGAAATTGGCGGAGATCGAACTACTTAATACGCAAATCACCGACGTCGGCCTCAAAAAGCTGACAGCGATGAAACAGCTCAAAACGCTGAACCTCCAGCGATGCACGGGCATTACGAACGAGGGCATGTCGCTCGTCGCAAAGTTCCCGGAGCTCGCGTACTTAACCCTGCTCTACACCAAGATCGGGGATGATGGCCTCGCGCACCTGGCCGACGCCAAGAAGCTGCGGCTGCTCGATGTGCGCGGCTGCCTCATCACCGACGCCGGTCTCGCCCACTTAACGCCACTGACAGGTTTGGGAGCCCTCAAGATTCGCTCGGCCGGCGTAACGGACAAAGGCCTTGCGTCGCTCCAAGGCATGAAGAAGCTCCGCGGGCTGGCGCTCGAAGATACTTCGGTGACCGACGACGGCATGAAGCACTTGGCCGGCCTTACGGAGCTGGACGACCTCGACCTCATGCGCGTCCACATCAGCAACACCGGGTTGGCGGAACTGAAAGGACTTACCAAGCTGCGAATCCTTTTTTTGCGAGCAACTTTCATCAACGGCGACGGCCTCGTGAACCTGCGCGATATGAAACAGGTCCGCAAACTCGACCTCAGCGAAACCCGAGTGAGTGATGCCGGTTTGACGAATATCACCGGGATGGACGAACTGATCTGGCTCACCTTGTGGAACACGCCGGTCGGCAACGATGGAATGGAGCAAGTCGCCAAGCTGAAAAAATTGAAGTATCTCAACTTGGATAATACTGCGGTCGACGATGATGGCCTCAAGGCAGTCGCCACCCTGCCTGAACTCGGCACTCTTTCGCTTAATCAGACTGGTGTAACCGACGATGGGTTGGAAACCTTGGCCGCGTGCAAAGCGCTCACAAAACTCGACCTGCGGCTGACGGCAGTCAGCAAAAAAGGCGTGGCAAAATTGAAGGCCGCACACCCAAAGCTGGTCGTTTCGTTCGACGAATAACGGTTGTAACGGCTCAATTTGCCGCCCTCCGTCAGGGTAACTAGTTTGGAGGAATGGACTCCGACCAACCTTCGCTAGACCTACTCAGCCACTTCGATCGGCCGAAGACGCTTTCGCCCGCCGAATATCGAGAGCCCGATTGGCAGCCCCTGGCTCTGCCGAGGGTTAGCAGTGTGCGCGACGTCAACACCTCGCAAGAACGCCCAGCAGAGCTGGCGGCCGTCGAGCACTCACCGGAGCGACCTTCACAGCAGATTTGCCGGCGCGATGGCCGCTGGGTTCTAAAATGGGGAGCGGCGGTATCGGTAATTGCAGTCGCAGCAAGTCAACTAATTGCCTTTGCCTATATTTGCCAAGGGGAACATGCGCTCGATTCAGCAGCGCGTGCCGGGGCTTCCGAATCAATCCTGCCCCGTGCGACGTACGAGACCATCTCCGCCGCAATCGAGCGCAGGCTTGCGACCTGCCTGCAGTTAGGCAGCCAGCTGCAAGTGACCATCCTTCAAAACGGCCGGCCGATCGGACAGCGATTTCGAATCGGCGAAGACGACCGAATTTCCGTCATCATCTCAGCCCCCGCTTCGGCCATGACTCCAAGCTGGCTGGCGAAGCTGCCTCTGTGGCGAGGCGATGTTCTCATCAGCGCACGTGCTGACCGCACCATGCCAAGCCGCAAGTTGCGACCCGAACATTCTCAAACGGCGGCCGAATAGAGTTCCGCGTAGTCGAGCGCCCACGACTCGATAAGTTCGCGGAAGGTCTGCAGATCGACGTCGGACAATTGCTGGTAGTGGTTGCGACTGAGAATCTCTTTGTTTCGCACGGTGCCCTTCGCCGAAATATCGAGCACGTGGTACTGGCTGTACGGGCCAACGACGATTCGCATGCGACTAAAAAACGTGTTGCGCTTGCCGGCTGTGAGACCGAAGTCATCGCGGCTGACGGCAGCGCCCCAACCGGTCTCATCCACGATCGTTTCGATGCGGAAGCCCGGGAAATTCTCGGCCAACTCTCCCAGACACTTTTCGATGTGGTCCGTAAGCTCATTGCGATACTGAGAGTGCCGCCGGCGGCATTCCTCTTCGCTCAGCGCTTTGGCTGCAGCTTCATTCTGTTGAGCCGCGCGGATTTGCTTGCCCCGCTCGGCGGCTCGTTGCAGGCGGTCGCGGAAGTTCATGACGTCGCCCCGTTGGCATTGGCGGGCGGTTCATGATCGCTCGGCTTCGATTCGTCGCTTTCGTGCTCCTGCTTCTTCTTTTGGAACTGGAGTAGATCGCCGAACGATCGCAGATAGGCTTTGCCCTCTTCCATTTCCTTCGTGATCGGCACAAGCTTCTTTGGCGCTCGCTTTTCGTAGGCGCCGGTTCGCGGCTGGCGCTGTGGCGGGCCACGACGATCGCGACGCTGCTTGGGAGCCGGACGCCGTGGGCGCTCCGCTTTTTCCGGGGGAGGTTGGTTACCTTCTGCCGCTGGCTGCTGTGGCCGCTGCGACGGCGCACCTTCGGGCCGCCGCCGACCGCCGCGACGCGACTTCGCAGGTTGCGGTCGCTCCGTACCAGGGGCAATCATCGTGAGCGCGACACGCCGCCGCTGCTGATCGATCGCCGATACCCACACCCGCACCTGATCGCCCACGGCGACGACTTCATGCGGATCGCGCACATAACCCGCGCTGAGCTGGCTGATATGAATGAGCCCGCTATCGGAAAGTCCGACATCGACAAAAGCGCCGAAGTCGACGACGTTAAGCACGGTACCGCGGAGTTCCATCCCGGCTAGCAGGTCCTCGAATTTGACCACGTCTTTCCGGAAAATCGGCGGCGGCAAATCTTCGCGCGGATCCCGTCCCGGTCGGCAGAGCGCTTCGATCATGTCGTCGAGCGCCAATTGGCCGACGCCCAGTTCGCCGGGCAGCGCCTGGCGATCGAGCGACGCGACTGCATCGCGAATTTGGACCGCGCTGGCGCCGCTCGCAACAGTTGTCGGATCAATGCCCAACTTTGCGAGCAGCTTTCCAGCCGCTTCGTAGTTTTCGGGGTGAATCCAGGTGGCATCGAGTGGCTGATCGCCGCCAACGATTTTCAGGAACCCGGCGGACTGCACGAACGTCGCGTTGCCCAGCCCGCTCACTTCCAACAGTTGTTGCCGCGACTTGAATGGACCATTCGTTTGGCGGTGCTCGTATACCCGGCGGGCCGTCAATTGGTTCATGCCCGATACGTATCGCAACAGCGGCGTGCTCGCACTGTTTAGCTCGACGCCAACAAAGCTGACGCACGATTGCACCACATCATCCAGCGAATCTCGCAGATGCTTGGCCCGGGCATCGTGCTGATATAACCCAACGCCGATGCTGGCGGGGTCAATCTTTACCAGCTCGCTCAGCGGGTCCTGTAACCGGCGCCCGATCGAAATGGCGCTGCGTTGGATGGCGTCGCACTCGGGAAATTCTTCGCGGCCCACTTCACTCGTGGAGTAAACGCTCGCGCCCGCTTCGTTCACCACCACGTAGTGTACGTCTTGATCCGTGAGCTCGGTCGCCAAAACCTCGGCGATAAGTTGCTCCATCTGCCGACACGCCGTGCCGTTGCCGATCGCGATGACGCTCACGTTGTGGTTGGTGATAAACTCCACCAGCTTCGCCCGGCCGGCCGCTTTCTGCTCATCGCTGCCGATGACGTACATCACATCGTGCGCGAGCAGCTTGCCAAATTCATCGAGCGCCGCCAGCTTGCAGCCGTTCTTATAGCCGGGGTCAACGGCGAGCACGCGCCGGCCCGGCAACGGTGGTTGCAGCAGGAGATTCCGCAAATTTCGGGCAAACACCTCAACCCCGTGCGTCTCCGCCTTTTCGGTCAGTTCGCGACGAGCTTCCCGCTCGAGACTCGGCAGAATCAACCGCGAAAGCGCATCGCGAACACAGCCCGTTAGAAAATCTTTGTGCGCGTGATCGGCAGGCACTAGTTGCTCAATGCCCAACTCCTCAATCGCCGCGGCATCAGCCTCGACCTGCACTCGCAGCACCTTCGCCCGCTCACCACGATTGATCGCCAGAACGCGATGGGGCGGAATGCGGCTCAGCGGTTCACGGAAGTCGAGGTAGTCGTGAAACTGCTGGTTCTTCTTCGGATTGTCTTCCAGCTTCGCGCTGTTGAGCTTACCCGTTTTGCGATACACCTTGCGGACCTTCTGCCGAACTTCGGGGTCTTCGCTGAACTGCTCCGCCAGAATGTGCCCGGCGCCAAGCAAAGCGGTGGCCGCGTCGGGAATGCCTTTGTCGGCATTGATGAAGTCCGCGGCCCGCTTGTCGAGATCCGCGGCCGCCTTATCCTGCGTCAGGATTTCCTTCGCCAGCGGCGCCAACCCTTGTTCGTGCGCCTTCGTCGCGAGCGTTTGCTTCTTGGGCCGATACGGCAGATACAAATCTTCCAGCCGCTTCACGCTATCGGCCCGCGCTATTTGCTCACGTAGCTCATCGGTGAGCGCGTGCTGCGATTCGATCGATCGCAGAATCGTCTGCTTCCTCTCGTCGAGCAGGCGGAGCTTCGTGATGCTCTCCCGGATCCGCCCGATCTGCTCTTCATCCAGCCCGCCCGTTTGATCGCGGCGATACCGGGTGATGAACGGCACCGTATTGCCGTCGTCCAATAAGGCGACGGTGCGAGCGATTTTGTCCTGGTCGATGCCCAGCTCGCGCGTAAGGCGGCCGAAGTCAATCGAGATGACGGATGCCATGAAGAAGCCGAACGGGGACTATGACTGGAGGCGAGATGCCGGACGTTAGATTCTAATGCCGCGCTACCGACGTCGGATAGCTAGCACAGGGGATCCAGTATCTCGCAACATGCATTCAGCATGCAACTGCCTTATTGTGCCATCTAACGGCGGTTTCGACCACATCATTGCTGTCATGCTAGTTCCTACGCTGCAAATATTGGGAGTTAATCGAAAAGAAGGTTAATCCGTAACGGACGGCTGGCCGATCATTGTCGATGCGAATCCAAAGCGAAGGCGCTTTGGCAGGCGGCAAGATGCTGCGCTCGCTCGGTTCCCCCCACTGGCATGTAAGGAAGCAGCCCATGGCCCGCTCGAATCTCAAAATCTACCGCGGACCGGCCGAAAAGCAGGCCCCCGTTCGCGCCGCTAGCAAGAATCAACCGGCGACCGTCACCGTCGAACTTAGTGAAGTGTTGCCGCTGTTGGCCGACGCCGTTGCCAGCCGCCGCACTTGGCTAACCGACTTCGAAGACGACCAGATCACGATCTCGGCCGATCTGTACGAAGTTCTGTTGGCCTACCAATACTATCGCCACCCGGCCGCCTAAGGCGTTTCCCAGGTGGTATGCCCCGCGGGCCTGTGTGGGCATGCAACCCCCAAATCCGTGCTCCCGCTCGGCAGCCTTGCGAGAGCATCGCGGCGCGAGCGAGGTGAGAATTGAGCGATAACGGTTTTGGATCGCTCCCGAACGGCGACGGCGACGGCGCACCGCCGACTAGCCGCGAGCAAATCGCCGACGCGATTCGACGCTTACGTAAAGCCGCCGAAAGCCTCCCGGCCGAACACACGCCGGAAGAAGATCTCAAAATTCTCAGCCAAACGCTCCGCGAGCTGCGGCGAGCGTTTACGGTTTTCGCGCCTTACCGCACACAGCGCAAAGTAACCGTTTTCGGCTCGGCACGCACGCCACGCTCGGCGCCCGCCTATCAGGCCGCCGAACAATTCGGAAAGGCGATGGCTGAAAACGGCTGGTTCGTCGTGACGGGCGCATCCACGGGAATCATGGAAGCCGGCCACCGCGGTGCCGGACGCGGCCGCTCGATGGGCATCAACATCATGCTCCCGTTCGAACAATCTGCGAATGAGATCATCCACGGCGACGAAAAACTCGTCACGATGAAATATTTTTTCACGCGCAAACTCATGTTCGTGAAAGAATGCGACGCCGTTGTCTGCCTGCCTGGTGGCTTCGGCACTCTCGACGAGGCCTTTGAAGTTCTCACGCTACTTCAAACCGGCAAGCGCGAGCTGATGCCTCTCGTGTTTCTAGATGCGCCCGGCGGAACATATTGGAAAGATTGGCTCGGCTACGTCCGTAAACATTTGCTCGACGGGAAAATGATCTCCACCGAAGATCTTTCGCTGTTTCGAGTAACGGAGAGTGTGGACGAAACCGTTGACGAGATTCAGCGATTTTATCGCGTCTTCGACGACATGAAGTACGTCAACAATCGCCTAGTACTGCGGCTAAAAAGGCCGATCTCCGACACGAAGCTGCACACCATGCAGCGCGATTTCGGGGATATCCTTACTTCGGGAAACTTTGAGCAAGAGATTGACTCACCGTCGACAGTCCTGGCGAAAGGATCATCGATGCACGCTAGTCTCGCCTTCCACTTCAACCGCCGCAGCTTGGGCCGATTGCGCCAGCTGATCGACTCGATCAATCTTACGGCCGCATGATTTTGAACAAAACCTTTTCACCACAACGGCACGACGGACAATGCGTATTTCTCGTTCTCTTTCTTACCGTCGTGTTCTTGGTGCCGTTGTGGTGAAAACTTCTCAGATTAGCGCGCACTAAGTTCGTGTACGATATCGACCAGCGCCCGCGCATTTTCCGGCGGCGTTTGCTGCAGCACACCGTGGCCGAGGTTGAAGATGTGGCCGGGTCGGCCGGCAGCTTGGTCCAGAGTATTGGCGGCGCGACGTCGAATTTCGTCTGTGTTCGCCAGTAGCGCCATCGGCTCGAAATTGCCCTGAATGGCGCGATCGTAACCGATCATCCGCCAAGCGTCCTCAAGCCGCACTCGCCAGTCGACGCTAATGACTCCAGCGCCGCCTTCCGCCAACAGCGGCAGCAATTGCGGGTTGCCAGTTGCGAAGCTGATGATCGGCACGCCCGGCGTGATGCCGGCAATCACGTTTTGCACATGCGGCAGAACGTAGTTCCGATAATCATCCGGCCCAAGCGTTCCCACCCAGCTATCGAACAGTTGCACCGCTTGCGCGCCGGCGGCAATTTGCGCATTCAGGTAAATCACGACAGCGCGCGAAAGCCGGCCCATTAGAACATCCCACGCGCTTCGGTCGCGATACATCAGCGCCTTCGTGTGAAAGAATTCGCGGCTGGCCCCCCCCTCGATCGCATAACTCGCCAGCGTGAAGGGAGCGCCGGCGAAACCAATCAGCGGAATGTTCGCCCGCAGCTCGGCTCGTGTTTGGCGGACGGCTTCCATGACGAAATGCAGCGCTTCAACACTCTCGAGTTCAATCACACGGTCAACATCTGCTCCTTGCCGCACGGGATTATGAATCTGCGGCCCCTCTCCCTTTGCAAACTCAAGGTCCATCCCCATCGGTTCGAGAATCGGCAACAGATCCGAAAAAACAATTGCCGCATCGACGCCGAGCCGTTCCACGGCCACGCACATAATCTCGCTACATAATTGCGGATTGCGGCAGAGTTCCAAAAACCCATGGTCGGCACGAATGCGGCGATATTCGGGCATGTATCGCCCGGCCTGCCGCATCAGCCAAATCGGCGTGTACGGCGTCGGTTCGCGCCGACAAGCTTTCAGGAACGGGCTGTCATGCAGATTGCGGATTGCGGATTGCGGATTGCGGTTTATGTGTTCCGATCCGAAATCCGAAATCTGCAATCCGAAATCGCTTCCCTGTTTCGCGAGCGTACGCTTACGTTCCAACAGCTCGTTCGCCCTCTCTGCCGCTTCCGTCACCAAATGTCCCATCTTCGGATGCGAAGGCTCCATATCGACCGGCAACTCTTCGTTGCGAAGCATCTCGCTCGTCGTCGGCCCGATCGACGCCACGACAACGTTGCGAAATCCAGCGCGAACCTCATCCAGCAGGCCGAGTTCATCGGCCAACCTCAGTAAATTCACCACCTGATTCGCCGAGGTGAACATCGCAACATCGATCTCGCCGGCCACGATGCGCCGAATGTTGTTTTCCAGCGGCCCACAGTCCTCCGGCAGCGCCCAATCGTACACATGGACCGACTCAACACTCGCTCCGCGCGCTTCGAGACCAGCCACCAGGCTCCGATTCGGGACGCCATATTCCTGCAAGCCGACCACTAAATTCGCGACGGGCAGTTGCGCATCGAGCGTTGCCAAAAGATCACGCCACGTGTTCGGTTCTGGCACCACGATCGTAGGTGTAATGCCAAATTCCTTGAGCACGGTGAGCGGCTTCGGCCCGCGGACCACCGTCTTCACGTCGCTCACCGCCGCCAAAAATTGCTCCCGATCAACGTGTCGCTCGATCTGTTGAATGAGCGAGCGAGTGCCGCCACCCGTGAGAAAGATTACGACGTCGACTGCGCCCGTAATGAGTCGATTCGCGAATTCAATCGCTGCGCGATTGTGGCCGACAGGCACCTCGCGCATCGACGGGCTGACGAACGGCACGCCGCCGAACCGAGCAATCATGCGCTCGATGTCTTCTGCGCGGCGACTTTCGAAAGACGCTACGCGAAGACCGCCGAAATTGACAGCATCATCACTCACAAGAATCATCCGGCGCGAAAAAGCAGGGAAATTGAACAGCCGCTTTCCCATTGCAGACAACTTTTAGCTTACCTAGGAATGTTCTTCTTCGCTAATGAGCGCCAACGTGTCTCCGCAGCAGCGATAGTTGCCTGCCGCTGCTGCAAGTTGCAACGAAGAATTCGCTTTCTTCATCTTCTCCGTGCCCTCTGTGTCGCCGTGGTTAATTCGATTTTTCGTTGCGATTGAGCGCGCGGAACGTTGCGCAACGAATTCTGCAAGTACCTCGCGCAACACAAAATGTAGACGCAAAAAAATGTGCTTGACATCAGTCGCAATCCGCAGACAATGGCGTGCTGTCGATGCAACTCGCATCGACTTATGCGGTGTCTGTAGGGCAACTCCTGTCGTCGTGGCGGGAAGGTCGCATCCGACGCGGGCACAATGCTCGCGATCGAGAAGCGATAACGCAGACAAAAACTCGTTGGTTGAACTGGTTCGCGTTGCGCGCTGACAAAAAGCGCCGGTTCATCGTCAGGACGACGCTCAGCAAGTCAAATGGATTGGCTTCCGCCAGCGGCGGATGCTGAACGACGAGTCTATATTATGCAAATGGGGCCGAGCATTTAGCGAGTAACTGGGAGGCGCGACCGACGGACCGAACGTGGCGACTCCGGTCGTGTACCAGGATGTCCCTCCCAACTTTAAGCGTTAAACAGCAGCCGTAACGACTTAGCAGGACGAGTGGCAACGCTCGCCCTGCTTTTTTTATCTCTACTTTGCTCGCACGTAAGAAAAGTCTCACGCAAAGGCGCGAAGACGCAAAGCGAACAAAAGGGGAGACCTTCAATCCAATCGCGGTCTCGCAAACCCGCATTGCTGTGCTATTGTGATAGGTACTTTTCGTTGTCTTCCTTCGCGCCTTTGCGCCTTTGCGTGAGATCTTTTTAGGTTCAACCATCGAATAATGCCAACTGTGCTCCTCGGTCTAGGCTCGAACCTCGGCGATAGCCAAGTCACGCTGGATACCGCGCTCCTCGAAATCGCCGCCCTGCCTGACGTGCAAGTCGTCCGACAAAGTAGTTGGCATCGCACGCGCCCCATCGGCGGGCCCGCGAATCAGGCCGATTATTTGAACGGGGCGGCAACAATCGAAACCAAGATCGCGCCGCTCACTCTGTTAGCTGAACTTCAGAGAATTGAAACTCGGCACGGTCGTGTGCGAACTGAACGTTGGGCGCCGCGAACTCTTGATATCGACCTGCTACTCTACGGTAGCGAAGTCGCCGAATCGCCCATGCTCATACTGCCGCACCCACGCATGACTTATCGCGAATTTGTCTTGCAGCCCGTTGTGGAGATCGCCCCTCGAATGTTGCACCCAACAATCGGCTGGCCGACCGAGCAACTCCTTGTACATCTGCAAGCGGCTAGCGATCATCTGGCAATTCTTTCGCCCAGCGAACCGCTACGCTCTCAGCTGGGCGATCGGTTAACTGAACAGCGCGGCGCACACCGAATGGATCGCCCTAAATTTGCAACCGCCGATCATCACTGGCCACCGCTGTGCACAACATGGTTAGAATTTTCGCCACGGAAAGGTGAACGCCCCCAACAAAACGCCTCCGACGCGCCATTACCCTACGGAGCTGCCGCCTTCCCAAAACTAAGCGTCTTGCTCGATGCCGACGTCGCCCACCGCGGCGCCGACAAACTGCAGTGGTCCACACTTGTCCGCCAACCTGGCCGCGGCCCCACGCTGCGATTGCAGACGACAGACCCTCAAGAAATCGAAGCGGAACTGCTAGCCGCCGTGGATGCCGTGTGGGCTTGATCTAGGCCGCCGTGGTCCGAACTGCGTAAAATACCGCAACCGGCATGCGTTGCGTGCCGGGCAAGATCGGCGTACTTCACAGCAAGTCCCATGCAGTCCAGCATTTCCGGAACAGCCCCGAACAAAGCCTCTGAACGCAGCAATCTCGCGAGCGGGGAGCCTACGCTGTTTCGCAGCGGCGCAGAGGTGCGCGCGGCCATTCTCATTGCCCGGCAGGCTGGCAAATCGGTCGGCTTCGTCCCCACGATGGGCGCGTTGCATGACGGGCATATCAGTTTGTTGGAAACGGCGCGTAGCGAGTGCGATCTCACCGTGGCGTCTATTTTCGTTAACCCGACCCAATTTTCGCCCCAGGAAGACTTTCGCAATTATCCGCGCGATCTCACGAAGGACATCGAGCTCTTGGGGCGCGGCGGTTGCGACCTCGTGTTCGCCCCAAACGACATAGAAATGTATGGGCCGGGCTTCTCGACGTTTGTCGATATTGGCCCGATCGGTCAGATCTTGGAAGGCGAATTTCGCCCAACGCATTTTCGCGGCGTGGCAACCATCGTGCTCAAGCTATTCCAGCTCGTGCCAGCGGATCGAGCTTATTTTGGCCGCAAGGACTACCAGCAGTCGATCGTAGTGCAGCAAATGGTGGCGGATTTGAATTTACCGATCACGCTTCGCGTGTGTCCAACCGTTCGCGAGCCGGACGGACTGGCGATGAGCTCGCGAAACGTCTATCTTTCGTCGGACGAACGCCGCCGTGCCGCTTCGCTTTCGAAATCACTCCGCCTCGCTGAGAAATTAGCCAAAGACGGTGAGCGAGACGTGGCTACGATCCGCCGGCTCATGCAACACGAGATCGATAGCGCCGGTGGTATCAAAGTGCAGTACATCGCATTCGTTGCCGATAGCGCCTTAACGCCTGTCGCGCGCGTCGACGGCCCTACGACTGTCGTGCTAGCCGCGATCGTCGGCAACACCCGTCTCCTAGATAATATGCTCATCGGCGCGAGCTAACCGGGCTTAGTTTATGCTTCCCTGACCTCTGACCTCCGCCCCCTTGCCCCTTCACCCATGTGCAGCGAACTTTTTCGAATACCGTACACGTGGGGCAGCGTGCCGATTTTCGGCGTCGGTGTGTTGCTGGCAATTTGGGCAGTGGTCGCCGCGGTTACACTCGTGAGCCTGATTCGCCAAAACGGCTGGAGCGCCGAAACGTTGAGTTCACTTCCGGTGCTCCTGCTGTTAGGCGCGGCAATTCTGTTCTTGCCACGCATCTTTCCCGAGGGGCTGCCGATTCGCGGTTATGGCGTCATGTTGCTGGTTGGTATCACATCCGGTGTTGGCCTTGCAATGCACCGCGCGCGGAAAGGCGGACTCGATTCCGAAATCATTGTCTCGCTCGCCATTTGGATGGTCGTCTGCGGCATTATCGGCGCGCGGTTGTTTTACGTTATTGAGTATTGGCACGAGAGTTTTGCCGGCAGAAACCTCCGCGACACAATCCTGCAAATCGCCAACATTCCCGAAGGCGGACTCGTGATCTTCGGCGGTTTTATCGGCGCGATGATCGGATTCGTGACATTTCTTCGCAAACAACGGCTGCCGCTGTTGGCAATGGCCGACCTGATCGCACCCAGCATGGCAATTGGCCTCGCGTTCGGTCGCATCGGCTGCTTCTTAAACGGCTGCTGCTATGGCGGCCAAACCGCACTGCCCTGGCATGTATCGTTTCCCGAATTTAGTTCGCGTTACGAGTCGAAAACCAACGATTCGCAGCGCTACAGCCCGCCGTATGTTGATCAGGCATCCCACGGGGAGATGCACGGTTTTCGGCTCGATCCTGACAAATCGAATGCAGCGGTCGTCCAGCGTGTGGATGCCGGTTCGGCCGCCGATAACGCGGGCTTAAAAGATGGCGATGTTGTGGACGCGATTAACGGAAATCGCATCGCAAGTATTGGCGACGCAAAGGGGCAACTCTTCGAACTGTTCCTCTCGCAGCAACCGTTGCATCTCCAGTTGCGGTCCGGAAAGGTGGTTGATATCGCCGCCGTTGCGCCGCCCGCGCACAGTATGCCCGTACATCCGGCCCAGCTTTACAGCGCAATCGACGCCGGCCTGATGGGATGGCTCCTGTGGGCTTATTACCCATTCCGCCGGCGCGACGGCGAGCTGATCGCCCTGCTGCTAACGATCCACCCGATCACCCGCTTCATGCTCGAGATTATCCGCACCGATGAGCCCGCGGTCTTTGGAACTGGGATGAGCATCTCGCAAAATATAAGCCTCGGCTTGCTAGCGTGCGGCGTGGGAATTTGGTGGTATCTGTCGCGGAGGCCGCGCGGAGTCACCTGGCCGCTGGCGAATCCTTCCCTGCCGATTGGCATCCGGGCAGCGCAGAAGCGGGCGGCCCGGGCGTAAAGCCTTCTTCGAACCGTAGTTGCGATCAAAATGCCGCCTGACCGGATTTTTTGCCACAAGACAGACGGCGGTCGCGGTAACTATCTATTCAGCCATGCCCAGCGATGACTCGACCGCGTCGCGAGCTAATTCGACCGCTCACCCCATCGACTGGGCGGCTGAGTTCGATCGCCACCGCCGTTGGTTGCGGACGGTCGCGCTGGCACGCGTGGGCGATGCCTCCGCAGCCGACGATGTAATGCAGGAGGTATCGGTCACCGCGCTTGAGAAGGGTCATCAACTGCGCGACCCGACGCGCGTCGCCGGTTGGTTGTACCGACTCGTCGTAGTGGCTGCCCTGCAGTTTCGGCGGCGGCAAGGTCGACGCAAGAAACTGCTCGATCGCTATGCGGTGCGCGAGCCATCAGCCGATGGCATGGCTCACAAGCCTGATCCGCTCGGCTGGCTGCTCGCAGACGAGCGAAAGGCAATGGTTCATCAAGCACTGAAAACACTTCCGCCGCGTGATGCGGAAATCATGCTTTTGAAATACAGCGAGGATTGGACTTATAAACAATTGGCGGAACATCTCGGATTGAGTGTGAGTGCTGTAGAGGCAAGGCTGCATCGAGCGCGACAAAAGATGCGGCAGCAGCTCTGCAAACTCGATCCCAATTTGAAGTCAAACAAGTAAGGCATCGACCTGTTGGCTATGAACGATCAGTTTTCTAACGACGACATGCTTTTTGACCGCTTGGTCGATGGCGAACTAACGTCCAACGAACGGCGATCGCTGCTGGAATCGCTCGACGAGCAGCCGGACGGTTGGCGACGTTGCGCACTCGCATTTCTCGAAGCCCAATCGTGGCGGAGCGGGCTGCACGATTTTACCGCGGCAAAATCAGCGGCCTCTTCGCCGACTCCGCGAGTAAGTCGAAATCCGGTCGCACCAACCGCTGATTCGAAGCGTAGAAGCGTATGGGCTGCTGCCGAGGTGTTCGCCGTGGCGGCCGCCTTGCTGCTAGCGTTCAAATTGGGGGGCTGGCAACGGAGTTCGGGCGTGCCAATCGCTGCAAATCAGACAAGTGCCCCCAGCAACCAATTGGCGACCGCGCCGCCTGCGGCCTCCCCAATGGTCGCCAGGCCGGCTAAACCCGGCGACGCCATCAATCTCTGGGTTCGCGACGACGGCGGCCAAATGAAGAAGGTGCGCGTGCCGCTGGTCGACGCCAACGCGCTCGATCACGAATACGGCACGATCTTTCAAACCGGCGTGCCAGATGAGGTCCGCAGTCGATTGAAAGACGAAGGCTATGCGGTGCAGTCGAAACGCCAATACGCACCGATGTGGCTCGACAACGGTCGACCCATGGTGGTGCCGGTCGAAGATACCAAAATCGTTCCTGT
>DATBAY010000293.1:0-3321 GCA_036271295.1 Lacipirellulaceae bacterium
TCGCCGAAAGAATCAATTCGATGGCAGCCACGTTGTTCGGCAGATCGGGCGCGAAGCCGCCTTCGTCGCCGACGGTTGTGGCGAGCTTCTTGCCTTTGAGCACGCTCTTGAGGTGGTGGAAGATTTCGACACCGCAGCGGAGCGCATCGCTGAATGTTTCGAAACCCAGCGGCATGACCATGAATTCTTGGACGTCGACGGAGTTATCCGCGTGCTGGCCTCCGTTCACGATGTTCATCATTGGGGCGGGCAGCAGCCGGGCGTTCGAACCGCCCACGTATTTGTAGAGCGGCATTTCGCAGTAGCGCGCGGCCGCGTGGGCCGTGGCCAGGGAGACGCCGAGGATGGCGTTCGCGCCAAGCTTCTTCTTGTTCGGCGTGCCGTCGAGCTCGAGCATTCTCATGTCGACGGCGATCTGGTCGGTCGCATCCAGGCCGACGAGTTCGCTGGCGAGCAATTCGTTGATATTGGTGATGGCCTTCGAAACACTCTTGCCGAGGTACAGCGCTTTGTCGCCGTCGCGGAGTTCCCAGGCTTCGTGCATGCCGGTGCTTGCGCCGCTGGGGACGGCGGCGGTGCCGACCGTGTTGTCATCGAGCGTGACGTCGACTTCGACGGTGGGATTGCCGCGACTATCGAGAATTTGGCGGCCGCGGATATCGACGATCATGCTCATGGCGAGACTTTGCCTTTCCTTAACAATCTGCGGAAAACTTGGTGATTGAAGCCGTTATTTTAGGGTTCTCGGGGTGCTTGTCGAGCGGCAATCGTTATCCGGCGGGAACGGTCTTTATGGTCGGATGTGCCGAACGTGCGTAAAGTGGAGGGAGGGTAATTTAACTTTCGTATGGCCAGCATGAATCAAAGGCGGGGGAAGGTGAGATTTTTGCGAGCGCGAGCTTGGTGGCTTTCTGTCCTTTTGTGTACTGCGGCGCAGCCGGCGGCGGCCATTACGCTGCAGATCGACTACACGTATGACACTTCCAGCTTCTTCGGCGCAGGCAACCCGCAGGGGGCCGCAGCTGGCGCCCAGGCGAAGGCCTCGATTGAGGCGGCGGCAAGTTATTTCAGCTCGATCCTTACCGACTCTTTTTCGGCGATTCAAGTGCCGGCGCCGGTGCAAAGTTCAATGTTTGGCGGTGTCGCGTCGTGGCGCTGGCAGGAAGTCTTCAGCAATCCGACAACCGGTGCGGATGTCGCCGTTGACAACCCTTCTGTACCTGCGAATCGCTATGTCATCTACGCCGGCGGAAGTAATCTCACGGGTTCGACCGCAGGGATTGGTGCAGTCGGAGGGTTCACCGAAAACAGGGATATCGGCGGAACAGGGCAATTTTCCCAGTCAGAAATCAACCAAATCACCGCGGTGGACGACGCATTCGAAAGTTCGATCACAACCCGCGGCCAAGCGAGCGGCTTCGCGGCCTGGGGCGGCGCAGTCAGCTTCGACAATAGCGCACGTACCTGGCATTTCGATAAATCGACGCAGCCGACGCCTGGACAGACTGACTTTTATTCGATCGCGCTGCACGAGCTTCTGCACGCGTTAGGATTTGGCGAGACGAGCGACAGTTCGAGTACAACGCCATGGGAGTCGCACGTAAGCGGCAGCCAATTTTTTGGAAACAACGCCGAGATCGCGAACAACTTTCAGCCGGTGCCATTGTCGTCGGTGGCGGACATAGCGCATTGGGCGCAAGGGACCAACAGCGTGGTCTATGGCACGTCGGTCGCTCAGGAAGCCGTGATGACGCCCAGCATCAATGATGGCCAGCGGAAAAAGCTGACCGCGCTCGATGCGGCTGCGCTGAAGGATATCGGATGGACCGTGATTGCGCCGCCGGGCGTGAACGGCGATTACAACGGCAATGGGATTGTCGATGCGGCGGACTACGTGATTTGGCGTGACCACCTCAATCAGAGTTTTACGCTGCAGAACGACACGACGCCCGGGACCGTAACGCAGGCGGACTACAACGTGTGGCGGAGTAATTTTGGCGCAAGTGCGGGCAGCGGCAGTGGATTGCTTGCGGGTGGCAGCGCGGTGCCCGAGCCCGCTAGCGTGGCGCTGCTAGTCTTAGGGTGGGCCGCTCTGGTACCTTGTAGGTCACGTCGCCACGCTGTGCGACGCTGCAAATAGCGTTCGGGCCACAATAGGTCGCTGGCCCACCTCGTATCCCGCCCACGACTCCCTGCATGCTGGCTCGCGTTCAAACCTGGTGGACGATTCTTCGCATTTGCATCGAGGAGCGTCTCGTCTACCGCGGCGACTTTTGGCTCGGCACGCTGATGCGGTTTTTGCCGATCGTCACGCAGATTTTTCTGTGGAGCGCGGTGTTTGAGGGCATGGCCGCGACCCAAGGTACGTCTGGCGCCAGCCAGCAGATTGCGGGCTACACGTACCACGATTTCGTGGCGTACTACTTGCTGACGACCATTACTCGCGCGTTCTCGAGCATGCCGGGGCTGGCAGGCGGCATTGCACTGCAAATTCGCAATGGCGAGATCAAGAAATACCTGCTGCAACCGGTCGATCTCATCGGCTTTCTATTGTTGATGCGGCTCGCGCACAAGCTGGTGTACTACGGCATCGCGATCTTGCCATTCGCATTCGTGTTTTACATCTGCAGAAGTTATTTCCCTGGCTGGCCTCCGCCGGATGTTATGTTTGCTTACATCACGTCGCTAATTTTTTCATTCCTGCTCGGCTATTTCCTGGAAGCGACGATCGGCATGATCGGTTTTTGGTTCTTGGAAGTGAGCTCGCTGCTGTTCGTGTACATGCTGTTCAACTTTTTCTTTTCCGGCCACATGTTCCCGCTCGACATGCTGCCCAAGCCGTGGGACACGATCTTTCAGCTGACGCCACTGCAATATCTTGCTTACTTTCCTTCGGCCGTATTCCTGCAAAAGATTCACGGCCGCGATTTGTGGTTTGGCCTGAGCATGGAGGCCGCCTGGGTCTTATTCTTCATTGCGGCCAGCCGATTCATCTATTGGCGCGGGGTTAAGCACTATAGCGGGTTTGGAGGATGACGCGATGAATCCTCGCCCTTCCTATCTACGGGTCTTCCAAACGTTTGTGCGCAACAGCCTCGTGCGGGACATGATGTTCCCGACGAATTTCGTCATCGAGACAATTTCGTCGTTCGGCTGGGTGATGATGAACGTGGGTTTTTACTTGCTCATATTCAAGTACACGTCGCAGATCGGGCCGGGCACTAGCGAAGGCGAAGCTTGGGACAAGTATCAGTTCTTCGTGTTCATTGCGACGAGCATGTTCATCAACAGCATCGTGCAGATGTTTTTCATGACGAACGC
>DATBAY010000294.1:0-2324 GCA_036271295.1 Lacipirellulaceae bacterium
GGAAGTTCCCGAATCGCCGCCGGCTTGGCGATTGCCCAACGCAGCATCGGCCTCGTCAACGATCACCACCACCGGACCTAGGGATCGTAACACGCCGAGGACCAGCTCAAGATTGCCTTCGGTTTCGCCAACGTACTTTGAGCGAAAGTTTCGCAGCACGACGCACGGGATGCCGATCGATCCGGCATAACACTCTGCCAAGAAGGTCTTGCCGGTGCCAACGGGACCGCAAACGAGATAACCCATCGGCGCCGAATCGAGTTTGCCTTCGCCGATCCAGCCGGCATCCTGTTGCAGCCGATGTTTCGCGGCGTCGAGACCCACGACAAGCTCCAGCGTGTGCTTGGGCTCGATGATTTCGACCAGCCCCTGGCACTGGCGTTCGATCATCGACTTCTTAAGCTGGCGGAACGAGCCGGCGTCGAGTCGCGTTTTATCACGCGCGCTTTGCGAGAGAACCACATTCAGGTTCGTGAGCGTCAGCCCATTTGAAATCTTTGCCAACTGCGATGTGGAAAAGTCGGCGACGTGTGATACATCGCCGCCGGCGGCAATCGGCAGGTACTGTTCGCGCTCCGCGAGATTCGGCAGCGGAATCTCGATGGTCGCTACGTGCGGGCTTTGCAACAGTCGCTCGTTGAGCTCGACGAGCTTGTCTACAATGAGCACAAACGCGGTGTTAACTCGTTTGATGAGCGGATTCTGGGCCCAGGACAAAAATCGCACCAGCCGCGAAGCCCGGCCTTGAGCCAAACTATCGAGGTCGCTGGTTGGGATCAGAAACTGCGCGTAGTCGAAAATCAGAGCAACGCTTTTACGATTCGAAGGCTCTTCCAGCAGATTTCGCTCGATGAACGCGTCCAGCCCAAGAAGCACTTTATCCGGATCGCGCGGCCACGTGGCCGGCTCGCCCCAGCGGCTGACTAAGAATTGTGACATCGCACGAAGCCGCTCGGGGTCGTCGCCGGCGAGCGCCCGCAGGCCGCGGCTCAAATCGTAGCCGAGCACAATATCCCAACGGCCAAAAACCTGCGTGACAAGAAAATCAGGCAAACCGCAGTAGCAAATCTGGTTGTCATCGGGAACACGGACCAGGTCGTGCACATTGCCGTGCAGCACGAACACGCACGTGGTGCCAGAGAAGTAGAGATTGGCGAGCTTCTCCGCCCATTCGGGATACCAAGCGGGCAACGGACCCAGCTGGGGCGCGAGCGCGGCCGGCTGGGCTTCGCTAGTGGGGACGCTCAATGGAGCCATGGTGCCGAGTGGCAATCGTGGTGATTAGGGAAATGCGAACCGTTCGATCGAATGGAGCGGCGTCGACCATCGCCCAATGCCGGGCGCTTAACCCTCAGCAACTTTCGTCTTCGCAGCAGGCCCAAGATCTTTAGCGGCCTCGGTCACTTTCTGCGTTTCAGGTGCGACCATGCCCATCTGGACTTCAAAATCGCGCAGTGCCTGATCGGCCAGCACTTTTTCCATCGATTGCTCGTGCTCGATATCCGCCAGACCTTCGGTCGACAAATCCGCGGCGACACGCGCCTTCGCGCGATTCAGTCCGATCTTGTCTTGGATCACGTCTTCGATTTGGCCGAAGTCCGTCGTCACGTTGAAATCGAAGCTCGTCGCGAGCTTGGCCATTTCGGCTTCGGCCCGGCTCATTTTCAGCTCGGCATCGTACTTGGTAATCTTCTGTTTGACATCCGCCAGCTTTTGAGTCGCGTGTTTGATCTTCATGACGTTATTGTTGTAGGCCGTCTCATGCATCTTGAGTTGGCCTTCGTTTTCGCTCAGCTGCTGTTTGGCCTTTTGGAGGTCCAAGGCGAACTTGGCTGCATATTCGCGATCGCCGGCTTGCAGATAGCTTTTGATTTTGGCTTCCAGCATCGAAATCTGCTGCTGGTTACCTGAAACTTGTCGGCTAACACGCTCGACGAGCGCTCGGTATTGCTCCAACCCCTCGCGGCCTGTTTTCAACTGTTCGACCGCGCTATCGTACTCGTACTGCATTTGCGCAATGGGATCGGCGGTCCAAAAGACGTTGGCGATCTTGTTCACTTGCGCTCGCAACGCGCGCCAAAACTTGCCCACGATCATGGCACGATCCTTATGTGGAATGAGCGGTTAGAACACCGCGATATTGATGATTCAAGGCAGTGCCGTTGCCCTAGTGCCCCCGCCAAGTGGGGAGCATCTGGTATACCTTGCCGTGCCGCGAATTGTCAAATCGCGGCGGTGTTTCAAGGTGTTTTATCTTCACGATGTATTCGCCAGCCGCGTGCGAATATTGCCCGAATTTTCGAGCTGAGTTTATTGAATTTATA
>DATBAY010000295.1:0-6339 GCA_036271295.1 Lacipirellulaceae bacterium
TTGTGTTGTCTCTGGCAGGGTGTAATTCGGAGCACGCCGGTGCGACGACTACGGCAGGTCTCAGTACGGCATCGCAGACGGATAACACCACTGCCCCAGTCGCCCAGCCGCGCCCGAAATTGCGGCCGGGAGCAAAGACGAAGGTGCTTTCGAAAGCGGGCGACAGGCCGTATGACAAAACGTTCGACGACCTCCGTTTCAACATGTCCGCGGGCGAAAAGTTCAATCGACCAATGCTCACCAAGGGCATCGAAGTGATGGACGGCCAGCGAATTCGAATCCGCGGTTACATTCTGCCGACACCGCAAAAGCACGGCATCCAGCAGTTCGTGTTGGTACGCGACAACCAGGAATGCTGCTTCGGCCCGGGGGCGGCGCTCTACGATTGCATTCTTGTCGAAATGAAGCCGGGCAAGACCGCCGATTTCACGATTCGACCAATTGCCGTGGAAGGCAAGTTCAATGTGCGTGAGTTTGCGACACCAGATGGCGTTCAACTGGCGATCTACCAGATGGACGGCGAATCGGCGCAATGAGCGCCGGGCTTAATCCTTATCCTTGCCGTCAATGCCGAGTTTTAACATCCAGCGGCGTCTCGGCGCGCCAGGCTGCGGTGTGCCGCCACTCGCCTCGTAAAGTTGGCGTTGCTGGTCGAGGTTGGACTTTAGCTCATCGAGCTCGACCCGCTCGCGGGCCATCTTGGCCCGTTCGACCGATAGCTCGAGCTCCGCGGCCCGCAGCGTGGCTTCCATTTCGCGTTCGAGTTGATGATGCCGCTGACGGTGCCCGGCGATGATCTCGTCGGCATCCAGCAGCTGATTGATTCTGCCGGCGTGATGTTCGTCGCTTTCGACAGGCGCGGATTGAGCCGCGTCGAGTTGCGCCTCCAAGGCCGCGATGACGCGGTCTTTTTCGGCCACGACCGAATCGGTGATTTCAATCGTGCCTTCGATGGTGACGCGCTCCTGCTGGCGAGCGGGATCTTCGTCCTCAGGCGTAGTTTCTTCGAGGGACGCGAGCATGCGGCGCTTCTGAGACTCCCAATCCATGGCTCCCGTGTCGAGGCGGCAGGCCGGCCCGGTTGGAGCCGCGGCCAGCTGTGATTCGAGCTGGGCGTTTTTCGTTTTTAGCTCGCGGAGATCTTCCACGGCCATTTCGAAACGTCGCTGCAAGTCACTGAGCTGCTGCTCAACATCGGGGTCCAGTTGCGTCGCTGGCCGCTGTTCCAGCTCCTCGACGCGCTGCGAAAGTGCGTCGCGCTCGGCTCGCAGGGCGACGAGCTCGGTCGAATCGGCTTCGTCTGCGGCCGGGCGACGGGCGAGGTCGTGTTCCAATTCGGCCACGCGTTCCCGAAGATTCTGCACATCTTGGAGCGCGAGTCCGAATTTTTGTTGGGCCTGGTCGCGGTCACTCTCCAATTCGGTTCGCGTGGCAGTCCATTCGGCCCGCTGTTCGTTCCACGATTGATGTTGGTCGCGGAGCCGGACTTCGAAACCAAGCAACTGGTTTCGCCACTCATCTTGTGAATCGCGGCTGCGTGTTTCGAGGTCGGTTACTTTACTTTGGAGCTCTTCCCGCTCCACTTCGAAGGCTTCGCGCTCGGCGCTCAATTCCGTGCGCAATGAAGCGAGCGTTTCGTTTAGCCGCGCGACCTCGGCATGTTCGTGTTCGTGTTCCGAGGCGTCGCGGGCGTCGGCGTCTATTTGTGCGGTAATGGTCGCCGCTAGTTCATCGAGTTGCCGCGTGATATCGGCTTCGAGTCGCGTCGCATGCTCGCGGCTGGCTTTGAGGGCGGATTGAGTTCGCTTCCTCAATTCGCGCAGCGCGTCGGCCGACAGCGGCAAGGCTGTTTCTGCGGAGCTCGAAGTGGATTTAGGCTCTTGCATGCGTTGTACGACGCGTCCCCGCGAATACGGGGGGCAGCCAGGCTGAACCGCGAGCGATATCGAACGCGCCGAGGTGCGTGCGCACGACCCTCGGCGGCGAAGAAATCGCCGGTAAAAATCGGACCAATGACCGAATTACCCAACGGTATATACGCTGCTGCGAGGGGGCGGTCAAAAGCCAAAACTGGCGTGCGGCCGCGTGTAGCGATCGTGCGGGTTGTAGCGTTAGCGCGCTGCGCCAAGCGATTTTTCGGGCGCCGTTTCAACCTGCAGAGGTTGCGAGATCAGGCGCGTGAGCTCGGCAGCAAAGTTTTGCGAGATGACGCCGCGGCAAAGGCTGAGCTTGGCGGTTAGTTCGCCGCGGTCGATCGAGAACGGGCCGTCGAGCACGGCAAAGGCGTGGATTTGTTCTTCGCGAGCGGCAGCGGCGAGGCAATGTTTGATTTCAGCGGCGTAGATTCCGTGTTGGTCGGTGTTGTCTTGCGGTCGAGCTAAACCGCCAGCGGGAGTGACCTCGGGTGGCGGGACGATGAGGGCGACGAGGCCGTGGTGGTTGTCGCCGAAGACGGCGGCTTGTTCGATGAGCGGGGAGGACGTGAGGAGTGACTCGACGTGAGTCGGTGCGACCTTTTTCCCGGTTGAAAGGACGATGAGTTCTTTTTTGCGGCCTTGGATGAAAAGGTAGCCGTCGTTGTCGAGCGCGGCGAGATCGCCGGTGTGAAACCACCCGTCGCGGAAGGCTTCGGCGGTCGCCGCGTCGTCGCGCCAGTAGCCGAGCATGAGGTTCGGGCCGCGCGTGAGGAGTTCGCCGTCGTCGGCGATGCGGATTTCGACGCCGGGAAGAATGCGGCCGACGCTGCCGGGCCGGCGGGAATGCGGCGTGGAAGCGGAAATTACGGGGGATGTTTCGGTGAGGCCGTAACCCATCAGTAGCGTTTGGCCGTGCGCCTTGAACCACGCTTCGGTTCCAGCGGGAAGCGGCGCGCCGCCGCAATTGAGCAGCTCGACGCGGCCACCAAGGAAGTTGCGGAGGTGACCGGTTTCGTCGCCGCCGGCGTCATGAATTTTCTCGGCGATTTTTTGGAAGACGTAGGGCACGGCGTTGAGAGCGGTCGGACGGACGAGCTGCAGGTCGCGGGCGAGCGTTTCGCGGCTTTCGGCGAGGACGAGTTTTGTTCCGCGGTAAAGCCACGTGTAAAGGTCGCAGGTGCGGGCGTAGATGTGGCTCAGCGGCAGGACACAGAGACGGACCTCTTGCTCGTTCATTGCGAATAAGTCGGCAAGCGCGGCGGCATTTGTGGCGAGGTTGGCGTGGCTGAGCATGACGCCGCGCGGGTTACCGGTGGTGCCGGAGGTGTAGAGGAGGGTTGCTAGCGCGGTCGGGACTGGGGGCTGGGGGCTGGGGGCTGGAAAGATGATGTCAGGCCCCGGCTCTGCCGGGGGCTGATAGGCTATCGGTGAATCGTCGTGGATGCGTACTGTGATGTTGTGCGGGAGGTGGTCGGCGAACGTTGCTAGTAGCGAGTGGGTTGAGACGAAAACAATCTTTGCGCCGGAATTGCGGATCTGGTCGGCGACCTGTTGAGCGGAAAGTGTGATGTGGATTGGGACATGGACGGCGCCGGCAAGGTGCGTGGCGAGGTCGGTGATGATCCACTCGACGCGGTTTTCCGAGACTTGGGCGACGCGATCGCCGGGTTCGACGCCGGCGACCCGTTGGGTCGCGGCTAGCGCCGCGGCGCGATTGTAAACCTCGGTCCACGTCAGCCAGTGGAGTTCGCCGTTGCGGATTTCGGCGAGGGCGTTTTCGTGTGGGTGGCGCGCGACGCCGCGGTTGAAATATTCGGCGATGGTCGGCGAAAGCTGCGAGTGGCGCATGCCCTATGATCGTCGATTGAAACCGGCGGGGCAATTCTCGCGCGGAGGAGCGAAATCCCTAGTGAAAATTATTTCAGAAGATGCGCCGGAGTATGAGTTCCGCGAGAGCGACCGGGTATATGAGGCCGAAGTTGGAGAGGACTTCGGGGTGGACTTCGCCGAGGATGCCGACGGGTTTGTCGGCGACGGTGAAGGTCGCGGCGCGGCCGTCGACGAAGGTGGGGTTTGTTGTCGGTTCGTAGTCGGGCATCCAGCCGAGTTCGCGGAGGAGGGCGTCGACGGTGCTGCGGGCGGCGGCATAGCCGCTTTCGCGGCCGATTTCGACTAAGGCGACACGGCGTTCTTCGCTTGCGCCGGTAATGGCTTTGTCATCGAGGTCGGTGACGTTGTCGATTTCGAAATAGCGCTGCGGCATCGGGCGGCGGCGGTTTTCGCGGAGCGCTTCGAAAAGACCGCCCATGAGATGCGTGCGGACAACGTTGTATGCCTTTAGTTTCGGGTTTGAAACTTGCGGATAGCGTTCGGGCGTTTGTTGGCGGAGGCGTTCGTATTGTTGCTCTTCGGTCGTCAGCGGCAGGCTCATGATTTCGCTGAAACCGAGGCCGATGAGAACCTGGCGGACACGATCGCTCGTGACTTCTTCCGGGCGCGGCGTGCCGACGGTCATCGAGCGGACGAGCTTGGGCTCGATGTTGGCGTAGCCGTAACCGATGGCGACATCTTCGAAGAGGTCGACCATGTGGCGGATGTCGGTGCGGTAGGCGGGAAAGGAGACGGATAAGGGGGAAGGCGGAAGGGGGAGTGTGGAAGGAGGAGCAACCACGTCGAACCGCATTTTGCGGAGGGCGGTGCTTAGCGAATTATCATCGAGCGGGAGGCCGAGCCAGCGCTTGGCTTCGGCGACGTTGATTTGCTTGGTGCGGGGAGTGAGGTCCGGCGTGGTGCGCTGTTTGCCGTCGGCATCTTTGATCGTGACGGTTTCGATCTTGCCGCCGATTTCGGCGAGCGAGCAGACGAGCGTATCGAGCGATTTGGTGACGGCGGCTTGGCTGATACCGGTCACGTCGATGAAGACGCGCGTGGTGCCCTGCTTTACCTTGGTTTCTTCGCTGTTGATGATCGGCGGCATCGACAGGACTTGGTTTTTGCTGTCGATGAGTATCGGGTAACGTTTGAGGTCGGCGAGGAGTTCGGCGTAGGCCATGCCTTTGGGGTGCGACTCGAGGATTTGTCGGCCACTCATTTTCTTGCCGGGCATGCCGAGCGGGACGAACGGATCTTTGTCGGGATCCATCGTGCGGTACGTGATGTTGCCGCTGATGGTGGACAAGTCGTAGACGCCGATCGACGCAAGCTTGCGGTCGCGGCCGACGCCCCAGTGCAGGTTTTCTTGCAACTTCATGATGGCGACGAGGCTGGTTTCGTCGACCGGTGGAAGCGTCATCACGGCGCAGGCGATGAACGGGCGGTAGCTGGATTTATCCGTCGTGGATTTGTCGACGGTGACCGTGAGGCCGGAAGGTTTTACATCGTACTTTGGCAGGCCGCTTTCGATGCCGAGCGTGCCGCGGAGGGCGCGGGCGAGGCCGCCGACGTCGAACAGGTCGGGGCGATCGGCGAGCAGGTCGAGCCGCATCACTTGCTGGCTGCCGACGCGTTTGAAGGCTGTTTCGGATTCAAAGCCGCACATGGTGCAGGCTTTTACTTCGTCTTGCCCGAGCGGGTGTTCGACCAGCGAACCGCATTGCGGGCAGCGGCTGCGTTCGATGTCGACGACATCTTCGACGTCGCAGCCGATCTGCTCGAGCGATTCCTGCAGCACGGCCGTTTCGTATGGCTTGCCGAGCAGTCGGTTGAGCCACGCGAGGTCGATGTTGACTATCGGCATAGCGGCACCTTTTCGAGCTCGTTGAGGTTGGTGCCGTAGAGTTCGCGAATATCCGAAAGGCCGAAGCGGATCATGGCGAGGCGCTCGATGCCGAGGCCCCAGGCGAGGACCGGAAATTTGCAGCCGAGCGGGACGAACGGATCTTTATCGGGATCCATCGTGCGGTAGGTGATGTTGCCGCTGATGGTCGCCAGGTCGTAGACGCCGATCGACGCGAGCTTGCGATCGCGGCCAACACCCCAGTGCAGGTTTTCCTGCAGCTTCATGATGGCGACGAGGCTGGTTTCGTCGACCGGTGGGAGCGTCATCACGGCGCAGGCGATGAACGGGCGGTAGCTGGATTTATCCGTCGTGGATTTGTCGACGGTGACCGTGAGGCCGGAGGGTTTTACGTCGTATTTCGGAAGGCCGCTTTCGATGCCGAGGGTGCCGCGGAGGGCGCGGGCGAGGCCGCCGACGTCGAACAGGTCGGGGCGGTCGGCGAGCAGATCGAGCCGCATCACCTTTTGGCTGCCGACGTTTTTGAAGGGCGTTTCGGATTCATAGCCGCACATGGTGCAGGCTTTTACTTCGTCTTGGCCGAGCGGGTGTTCGACCAGCGAACCGCATTGCGGGCAGCGGCTGCGTTCGATGTCGACGACATCTTCGACGTCGCAGCCGATTTGCTCGAGCGATTCCTGCAGCACG
>DATBAY010000296.1:0-9573 GCA_036271295.1 Lacipirellulaceae bacterium
GAACGCGATCGCCAGCTCGTCTTCGGCCAAACGCTTGCCCGAAGCCACGTTTCAGGCAATCCAAAGTGTCGCCGATGTCGCGTTGCTAAACCTGCTGACGCCGAGCGCAGTGGCAGCCGGCGGGCTCGGTAGTGCGATCGCCACTTCAGATGGAACCGACCAAATTCAACGTGCGTCCGCAGGGAGCGATTTTGACGCCGCAATCTGGGACGCTTGGTCGCCCGCTTTCGCAACCGCAAACTGAGACACGTCGGCTGCTACTCAAGTCCGGTGGCGAATGGCGCGCCTCGTCGCGGCATCCATTTGCAGAGCATGACGCCAAAAAAGTAGAGTCCCACGAGCGGCGCGACCATCAGCAGCATGCTGTAAGGATCGGCGGGGGCGAGCACGGCTGCGATAAAGCTGATTACGAGCACCGAGACGCGCCAGTTGCTCATGTAGGTTGCAATGGTGAACATGCCGATGCGTTCGAGGAACAGCATGACGAGCGGCAGCTGAAAGCTCGCTCCGAAACCGAGCGGCAGAATGAGGACGAAGGAGAGCCAGTCGGTGATGCGTGGGTCGGGGTCGAGCCCCATCCAGTCGTAAAAGGTGAATAAGAAGGCCAGCACGAACTTGAACACGACGAAGAAGGCTAGCGCGGCACCCGCAAGAAACAGCCCCATGCTGAAGGGCAAAAATACTTGCACGTAACGCCGCTCGTGAGGGTAGAGCCCCGTGGCGACGAAATGCCACAGGAAGTAAAAGACGAAAGGGCTGGAGAGAATGATTCCAACGACGATGGCCGCCTTGATATAGACGACGAAAGCATCCTGGACGCCGAGACCAATAATCCGGACGCGGGGATCATCTTCGACGTAATGGTACATCGGCACTTTGACGAGTTTATCGCGAGTCACCTCGCCTTCGGCCGGCGGCTTTGGCAGCGCGGAATCGTTCACTGCGCCTGGCGCGATACCTTTGAGGAGCTTTGCAATTTCGGCAGGATAGATCCAATGCTGTTCGGGAATTATCCGCTCTTTAGTAAATAATTTTGCGGCGGCGTCGAGATCTGCTGGCGCGGTTTCACCAGCTTTCGCCTCCTTCTTCAAGTTTTCGCGAAACTTCGTATTGTCGACGCGGATGTAATAATTCTCTAACGCGTCCTTAAGCGGCGTTTCCAAGTATTCGACGACCTTGCCCGCGAAGGTGAGCGAAATCAGCACGCCGATCACGAGCGCAATAACTGCTTTGAACAACGCCACGCGAAGTTCGTCGAGATGCTCGCCGAACGTCATCTTCGTGTGATCGAACAGGTCTTCGTTGTGTTGGCGATGCACGGTGAGCGTGGCGAACCGGGGCAGGGAAGGGGAGAGGAAAAGGCTTGGGTGGGACAAATAGAGCCGCTAATAGCGATGATAACCACGCCGGCCGAAAGCGACAACGCAACGATGATTTCGGCGGTACGGTTATGCAAATTATCATGGTCGACGGCAAGGCGCAGGCGCAATGCACGGGTTAAAATGCACATCTGATATTTCAGAAACCTTGATTACAATTCGATTGCCATGACTCCACTCCCGCCGCTGCGCTTTCGACCGATCTTCCGAGACTACTTGTGGGGCGGCCAACGGCTCACGGAGCTTGGAAAGAATCTCGGCGGCGCGGAACGGATTGCGGAGAGTTGGGAGATCGTCGATCACGGGGCGGATCAAAGCATCGTCGCAAACGGCCCGTTGGCCGGACAGTCGTTGCATCAGCTCGTGACAGAGCAGGGCCCGGCGCTGATGGGGCGGCACGCCGGCCGCGCTCAGTTTCCTTTACTGCTGAAATTTCTAGATTGTCAAAAGACACTTTCCGTCCAGGTGCATCCGAACGACGCGCAGGCGGCCAAGCTCGATCCGCCGGACTTGGGCAAGACCGAAGCCTGGGTGATTCTGGCCGCGGATTCGGGCAGTAAGCTGTATGCCGGACTGAAGGAGGGAGTCGGCCGGAAAGAACTCGCAAGTGCGGTCGCGCGCGGCAAATGCGATGAGTGTCTTCATGAGTTCGAACCGCACGTGGGTGATTGTGTGCTGATCGAAGCGGGTACCGTCCACGCGCTGGGCGCCGGTCTGCTGGTTGCGGAGATTCAACAATCGAGCGATACGACCTATCGGCTGTTCGACTGGAACCGCATCGATCGAGACGGGAAGCCACGCGAGCTGCACATCGAACAGGCGCTCGGCGTGATCGATTTTGCGCGCGGACCCGTGGCTCCGGTTCGGCCTTCCGCGACGAGTTCGCCAGGCGTCGAACGACTTGTGACCTGCGACAAGTTTATTCTTGATAGGAAAACAATTAGCAGCGTTCAAACTGTTTCGGGTAGCAACGAATTTCACATTCTCGCGGTGGTCGCGGGGGACGTTGCGTTGCACTCGAGCAGTGGAAAAGAGTCGCTCCGTCGCGGCGACACGGTGCTGATTCCGGCGAGTACGGGTGGGATGAAAATCGCCGGGCAGGGCGATGGCGTTGTTCTGGACATGTATCTGCCTTAAATTCGAGGCGCGAACCGCGCTTGGTCGGCGGGCGATAGCTTTCTATACTCTGCGACGCTTTTTACGCAGCTGGCCCGACCGGATCGTCGCAATGCAGTTTTTGCATTTCCACTTTAAGAAATTCGTCGTCTTGTTGACGGCCACAGCTAGCGGCTGCTCTGCGGAGGCTTCGCGTTACATTCGCTTTCCCGACTTTGCTCATCCTGGCCCCGCAGCGGCTCAGCAAGCTCAGGCGATTCAACACGACCCGTACCCGCTCAACGACGTGGGGCCGGAAATTGTTGGTGGTCGGCCGCTCGCATATCAGCAACCGTTGACGGAAGAAGAACGGGCATTGCTGAGACCGCCCATGGCGGGCAGATTGGTACCGGTTCCAGCCCCTGGGGCGGCAGTCGTGGCACCTCCGGTTTTGTCATCGCCGGTTGCGGTCGCGCCTCCACAGCCCGGTGTGACACTGCCAGCGGCGGCGCCCGCAATCGTCACATCGCCTGTTCCGATGACAGCGCCGTCGTATTCGATTCCGCCTGTTCCTCCGGGCGTGAACACGTATCCCAGCGTAGCTCAGCCGGCGGGCTTTCCAACGCAGCCGCGCGCGCCTTACTAAGAGCGCCGTTCGCGCCCCTATAATTCGGGGTTCGCGCCGCCTATTATGGTGGTATCTCTCCACTCGCTGCTGAAGCGATGCACCTCGTTCTGCAATGTCATGCCTGCGCCAAATCATCGCCCTCGAAAGTCAAAAACTACACGCCGAAGCGATTCACCTCGCCGACGGGTTAAGCGTGCGCCACGCCCGGTCGCGAAATCGGAGAATGCGGAAAGTGGTGAGCGCCTGCAGAAAGTGTTGGCTCAGGCGGGGATCGCGAGTCGTAGAGAATGTGAGGAATTGATTCGCGAAGGACGCGTGGAAATCGACCGCAAAGTCGTCACGGAGCTTGGAACTCGCGTTGATCTGATAACGCAGGAGATTCGAGTCGACGGCGAGCCGCTTGCCCGGCCCAAGCTAACCTACTTTGCCGTGAATAAGCCGACGGGCGTCGTGTGCACGGCGAAAGATCCGGCGGGGCGACTGCGTGTCACCGACTTGCTGCCGCCGAATACTCCTCGGACGTACTGCGTCGGCCGGTTGGATATGGAAACCGAAGGGCTCATTCTGGTGACGAATGACGGCGAGCTCGCGAACGGCCTTACGCATCCGCGGCACGGCGTCGAGAAGATTTATCACGTGCAAGTCGCGGGGCATGTAGAGCCAGGGATCATTTCTAAATTGCAGCGCGGCGTACACTTGGCTGAAGGTTTTGCACACGTGAAGCATGTACGCATAAAGAGCCCGCGCAAACAATCGACGATATTGGAAATGGTGCTCGACGAAGGCCGCAATCGCGAAGTTCGCCGACTGTTGGCTAAGGTCGGGCACAAAGTGCAACGGTTGAAACGGATTGCCGTGGGACCGGTGCGGTTGGGAGAGTTGCCAGCCGGTGCGGTGCGTCCATTGACGAAGGCGGAAGTCGAGGCATTGCACAAGGCCGTCGCGGCTGGTGGTGAAAAAGCAGAAAAGGCAGAACAGGATTCGCGGTCACGCCCGAGCCGAGATTCGAAGCCAAAAAAAGCCAAAGCTGCGCCCGGAAGTGCTGCCGCCGGCAAACGCACGGTGATCGGCGGCTAACTGCCGTGTGATAATTTGAGCTTTGACTCTGTGAGCGCAGCATTTTCTGTGGCAAAATCGTCGCCAGCTCATCGCGAGGTGCTATTTGAAGACTGCCACGATTGATCGCAATCCGCTCCATGCCGATTTCTATGCGGATCGCGCTTGCCAGGCGCGGGCAACAGTTGTTGAGAACGTGCAGCTCGCCCGCGATACGTACCGCATTCGATTCAATTGCCCGGAGATCGCACGCAGGATCGTGCCGGGGCAGTTTCTCATGCTGCGACTAGCCGGAATGAATGACCCGTTGTTGGGGCGTCCGTTGGCACTGTACGACGTGGTCGCCGATGCGAGCGGCGAGCCCGCGATGATCGATGTTGTCTATTTGCGGTTGGGCAAAATGACGAGCCAGCTGGTACATTTTGCGGCGGGCGACGAGCTCGATATTTGGGGGCCGCTTGGAAACGGCTTCCCGGCAATAGCTATCGAGCAGTTGATCATGGTTGCCGGCGGCATCGGGCAGACGCCGTTCCTTGCGCTCGGCAAAGAATTTCTGGAGCGGCAGCGTTATGGAGTTCCGCCGCGGACAGGTGCGCGTGCTTCGCATGTCACGCTGTGCTATGGCGTACGCACGGCGGACTATTTGGCCGGCGTTTCAGATTTCCAGCCTGCTGGCATTGAGGTTCGACTTGCGAGCGATGACGGCAGCGTGGGCCGCCACGGCTTCGTGACCGAAGTTTTGAAAGACTTGCTCGCCGAAACGTTGGGCACGGACCGCGTCGTGATGTGCTGTGGCCCCGAGCCCATGATGCACGCCGTCGCAGATCTGTGTGAGGAAAACGGCACTCGCTGTCTCGTGTCACTCGAAACGCCAATGGCCTGCGGCATCGGCATCTGTTTCAGCTGCGTCACCAAAGTACGCCAAGCGGATGGCGGGTGGGATTACAAGCGGACCTGCGTGGAAGGGCCCGTATTCGACGCGCAGAAAATCGAGTGGTAGCGCAGAAGCGATCTTAACCCAACCGTGATGGCGAGTTGACCGCGGCTACGCGCTCTTTAGCGCTTTGATCGCAGCCGAGAGCCGCGACTTGGTGCGGGCGGCAGCATTCGCGTGAATCACGTTTGCAGTCGCGGCGCGATCGAGCTTCTTCACGAACGTCTTGAACTCGGCTTGGCTCTCATCAAGATTCTTAGCGGTGATCGCGGCACGCACTTTTCGCAATTGCGAGCGGAGAGCGGACTTCGTCGAGCGATTGCGGAGGCGGCGGACCGAATCTTGCCGCATTCGCTTTTTGGCACTGGCTGTATTGGGCATGGCGAAACTGTGAAGGACTGAAAAACGTTGAAAACCAGGAATCACACACTATCGCGTAACTCGGCCAGCTTGTCTAGCCGTTCCGCCACGTCTCGATAGCCGAAATCCATAGCGGCGAGCTGGGTAAGGTGCTTTTCTGCCCGTTCACGGTCGTCCAGATCGGCGGCCAGCACCCCGGCCCTATAAAGTGCGATTTTTTTCGTGTCCATCTGAAAGTCATCCGCCGCTTGGACGGCCGCTTCGTAACTCGACAATGCGAGCTTGAACTGACGGATATGCTGGAACGATTCGCCCAAATGCAGTTGAACGAGCGCCTTCTGGCGAGTTTCGTCGCGGGCTGCCTGAAAAGCTTGAATCGCCTCTTTGAATTTGCCGGCTTTCTTGCATCGCAACCCGAGCTCATACTGCAACAGCGAATTGCCCGGGTCGCGTGCCGCGCGGGCCGCGTAAACCTCCAGCTCAGCCTGGTTGGCTTGGGAGACCATGCGTTTTGCGAGCTCGCTCGATTCCTCTGTTTTTTCCTGCTCGGCACGTTTCTGGGCGACTATGACTTGGTTTTGAGCCTGACGCAGGTGCGCGTCTTCCAGTTTCTCACGAACGTGCAAATCTCCGCCGCCCGAGACAGCGAGCGCACGGCTCAAAATGTCCGAAGTCTCGCGCAATCGATTCTGAGCATTGAAGACATCGGCAAGTTCTAAGTAGTTCGTGACCACGGACGGCTGACTCTCGATAGCCGCTAGGAGTTCCTTTTCTCGCCCGCTTGCCACTTTATCGGACTCGATTTTTGCAGTCGCCCTGGCCGCATCCGAGCGGCTTTGAGTTACCCGATCGCGCACCGCGGCTTCTTGTTCTTGAAAATCTGCCGCCGTTCCTTGTAGAAGCTCCTGGTTGTAGCCTCCTTTTTGGATCGTCTGTTCTACGCTCAGTTTCGAAATTGCCTTGCCGGCTTCTTCATCTCCTGGCTTCGCTTGCTCCACACGTCGCCAGCAGCTAATTGCCTGGTCAAACTGGCCAAGCCGCGAGAGTGTTTCGGCTGCCTTGCGATTGACCGTTACGTCTCTTGGGGCTGCGTCGAGTGCCCAACGAAGCGTAAAGAGCTGGCACTCGTCGCTACCGATTTGCTCGTAGGCTTCGGCCACGTCGAGCAGCGTGGAAGTTTCCCAAGGGTTCGATCTCAGCGCCTCGCACGCAGCGATAAACGCGTCGCGCCATTGCCCCTTGGCCGCCGCCTTGTTGAGAGCCATCCGGGACGTCTTGCTTTTGAGCGCGGCGAAGCGCGCTCCTTTCTTGTTGTTTCCGTACTTCTGGGCCAGATTTCCCAAGAAGTGTTGGAGATAAATCAGATTTGCGGGATCTTCAACCAGACACTGCGTGTACAAGTCGTACGCGTAATCGTAGTCGGCCTTCTCCACCGACCGTTGCCCATGCTCGAAAACAGCCTGCAGCCGCTGGCGAACTGCGGCAGTAATTGGCGGCAAAACTGTGCGGCTCGATCGCGATGGCTGCTGTGTGGACATTCCGCTTGGCCCCTGAATAGTCGCATCAATTGCGACAACTCTATTCTAGCACGTGCCTTTCTTCGCACAACGCAATGGATTAACGTAAGTTAAGAGGCGCAAAGCAGTTCGGCGCATGGTGTCATGACTATTCAACGCGGCATAGCGTATCTTATCGGTGCTGGCCCGGGCGACCCCGGGTTGTTAACGCTGCGCGGCGCCGAGTGCTTAAATTTGGCGGACGTCGTAATGTACGACTATCTCGCTTCGCCGGAATTGTTGTCCCACACGCGGCCGGACGCGGAGTTGATCTGCTTGGGTCGTCATGGCCATGGGAGGCTGATGTCTCAGACCGAAATCTGCGGCTTAATGGTACGGCATGCATCGGAAGGCCGAAGCGTGGCGCGATTAAAAGGGGGCGACCCGGCGATTTTCGCTCGACTGGCAGAGGAAATCTCAGCGCTGGATGCCGCCCATGTCTCCTATGAGATTGTCCCTGGCGTCACCGCGGCGTCTGCCGCCAGCAGCTACGCGGGAATTCCGCTGACGGATCGCGATGAGGCCTCGTGCGTCGCGTTCATCACGGGGCAGGAGCACGACCAGAAATCGGCGGCTGACGCGCTCGACTACGGATCAATCGCAAAGTTCCCTGGCACACTTGTGTTCTACATGGGTATTACGACGGCGCCGAATTGGTGCGGCTCACTCATTGCTCATGGAAAGTCGCCGAAAACTCCTGTAGCGATCGTGCGGCGGGCTTCACTTTCGGATCAACAGGGGATCGCGACGACATTGGGTGACCTGCCGAGGGTGCTTCTGCAAACAAAACTGCGGCCGCCAGCGGTGGTAATCGTCGGCGACGTGGCGCGTGACTATCGCGACACCAATTGGTTTAACGCACGTCCGCTATTCGGGAAAACGGTGCTTGTGACGCGCCCCGAACATCAAGCGGATGCTTTGGCCCGCCAGCTGCAGAATCTCGGCGCCAACGTGCTGTACCAGCCGGCGATTGAAATCGCCCCGCCCGGAAATTGGGCGAAGGTTGATGCTGTTATCGAACGGCTGCGAGAGTTCGATTGGCTCGTCTTTTCGAGCAGTAATGGCGTGCACTTCTTCATGCAGCGTTTGCTCGCACGGGGATATGATGCTCGGCGCTTGGCAGGGGCGCGTCTGGCTGGCATCGGGCCAGCGACGGCCGAGGCTCTTGCCGACTTTCATCTCGTGGCAGATGTTCAACCGGATGAATATCGAGCCGAGGCCCTTGCCGAGGCGCTCGGGCCGCAAGCCAATGGAAAAAGAATTCTGTTACTTCGTGCGAGTCGCGGCCGCGAGGTGCTGAACGAAATGCTGACGGCGTCGGGTGCGAATGTTGAGCAAGTCGTCGTTTACGACAGCTGTGATGTGGCGACCGCGAATGAGGAAGTAGCCACAGCGCTTGCGGCCAGTAAAATTGACTTCACAACCGTCACAAGTTCCGCAATCGCGCGCAACCTCATCAGCCTATTCGGCGATTCGTTGCGGAAGACAAAGCTCGCAGCGATTAGCCCCCTGACTGCCGATGTGCTGTCGTCAGCCGGTTTCCCGGCTGCGGTGATCGCCAAGACCTTCACGAGTGAAGGCATTGTCGAGGCGATTCTCGAGTATCCGGGCCGCCGCACTTCCTAAGCCCCTCGCGTTCGAGCCGGATTGTTAACTCTTGACGGTGGCGGCGACTCTGCTGAGTCAACCGCTTAAACTCGCTGCGGACTCTCTGCTGGCAAACGTCAGACGTTTGAACTGGCGTGAAACATTAGTCGATGAAACCAATAGGCCGAAGTGCCGCCGGACGCCTGTTGAAGTTGCGACATCGTCCCGCGAACTCTGGCCCACGCAATGGCTGACCGAGATTCTGCGAGCAGGTCGGCCTTGCACCGTACCGGGCCACGATGGCCCGGCCCTCTTTGGCAAGGACGTCTCCCACCACTTGCCTGCCCTCCTTCCCACGCTTGTTGCAACGTGGAGAGCCAATCATGTCTGGTGAATTCCCCGCCGCATCTCCCAAGGTTCGAGCAACCTTGTACTTGCCGCAGGATTTACTGGAGGAAGCCCGAGACGCAGCCGTCCATTTAGGCGGTTACCCCCTCCGGCTGACGCTCACCAAGTTAGCAGAGCGCGCCTTCCGTGCCGAATTGCAGAGGCTGAAAGATACGTACAATGCCGGCTGCAATTTTCCGCCGCGAGACGAGGACTTGAAGGGTGGCCGGCCCATCGCAGCATAGCGAAGGAGACCCCCATGCTTCGCAGCAAAAAACCTAGTACACCCCGAACGTCTTTCAAACTATTCCCACGGCTCGCGACCGCCGAAGTAGCGACGATGTCGATGCGACTTAGTCGCCCTGACATTCGTGCGCGGGATGTGGGGGTTGCGCGCTCGAGCGACTGTGAAGTCGAACGCAAACGACTTCGCAAGCGGCTGCTGCAAATGATTCTCGACAACGAACGCGACCGCCACACAAACTGGCGGCCGCGATCAGGTTAAGCCGCCGCCTATTAAAGTCTCTCTGAACTCGTTCGGAGCCCGCAGCGCAAGCCAGGGGTCGACGGACCACCAGGGTGCCTGGGGCA
>DATBAY010000297.1:0-7987 GCA_036271295.1 Lacipirellulaceae bacterium
GCGTTGTTACCCGTCGCCACAATAGTGGCGAGATCAGTATTGCTTGGACCAGTAGTGGTGCTGACCACGCCAGGCACAGCACCGCCTGCCCAGTTTGCCGCAGAGGTCCAAGCGTTACCGGTGCCCGATCCTCCCCCGCTCCAAGTTTGATCGGCAGCGCTGGCAATTTGAGTGTCTGCCGTTACGACCATCAACAGTAGAGGCGCGACGAGAATTGTCGCAAAAGCTCTCGAGAATGGCTTATCCATTTTCTCTTTCAAACGAAGGCGGCGTTCGCGCTGCGAAACAGACCCGCCGGGTGCGCAGCATCTCTCTGTGTCTAGAACTTCAATTTAGGCCAGAAGGTGGGCCTGTCAACACTTTTTCGCAATTACCGCGGAACTTTCGCACACTTGTGCACGTTTGCAAGACAAGGAAGTGGCCAAAGATCCGCCGCCTGCAACTGCCCCCTTCGCGATGAGAATAGCGACGAAAAAAGAAATCGCCCCAGCTTCCGGCACCGCCGTCAAGATCCCAGAAAAAGAGAAGTTATCGATCGCCAACCCGGCATCGTTCCCCGGAGAACTTTCGAGAACTTGGAAGGCGTCCGAAACCAAATTCCACGGGTGGCCAAAAACAGATACTGTGTTTTTGTACACTATTTGTTATAATCGTCCTTCACGCTGCATTCCACAGCGCGGTCGCTCTTTGAAAATTCGTAAATAATGCCGTTGGCATCCGCTCGCGTACCGCTGCTGACCAATCCGGACCAGCATCGGCCGAAGTAATCTCGCGGAGTTGTGCGCGCCGTGACCATCCTCCCGCGCTGCCGATGAAGGCTGTCCTTAGGATGCATGCGTGCAATATTTGACCGTTTTGCACGCGTTTTGTGGGACCCCTATTCGCCGCGCAAAACTGCCCGTTCGGCGATGACGGCAACATGGACTGCTTCGAGTTCCGCAAACTCGCTCATCTGCGGCGGAATAGCGATTTGCCAATAGAAACGCTTCCGACCGTGGCACAGATAAGCGTGGCAAGCGCAAAAGCGCCGGCCTCTGGCACCGCCGTTAGCGTCCCGGAAAAAGAGAAGTTATCGATCGCCAACCCGGCATCCAATCCCAGGTCGTTGTTCTCCACCCAGCGAACCCACAGCGTTTGGCCCGCCTGCCAGGCCAGGTTCGTTACGGTGCCGCCGAGGTTTGCCGCGCGGCCAGCGTTGTTGCCGTCGACCGGCCCATCCGTCGTGGTGAATACCGGCGAAGTGAAGTTGAAACTGCTGCCCGGCGCGACCCAAGTCGTTACGGCGGCGAAGCTCGTTCCAAAACCGTATTCGAAATTCATGGTTTGAGCAGAGGGCGGCTCGTTGTCTCCGGCATTGCGCCATTGCTCGCCGTCGTACTTCACAGTGAATTGCGTGAGCTGAGTGCCCGTGCTGTTGTTAAAGCTGGCCGCGATCCAGCCAATCGGCTTACTGGCTGGCAACGCATTCACTCGGTCGAGCACCGACCCGAACGTTGGATTACCAACGCTTCCTAGCGCACGGTCGCTATTCGTGCCGAAACTATAGAATCGTCCAAAGCCTGAGGAGCCGTCCGAAGCATCGTAGAACAGCGCGGAGACCGGGGCCGAGTTCGTATTCGACGTGACGTGGTACAGGCCCCAGCCGGCGATCGTCGAATCATTCGTCCAGGGAATGTCGACGCCCGTCGTGGCCAGCGTATCGAAGTTCTGGCTATACGTGGCGCCGGCCGTCCCATAGGCGATGGCTGCGTGCGCACCGCGAACGCAGCTGACAAGGACTACGAAACTCAAAAGCAGCGATCGAATGGGCAAGATAAGGCCTGAACAGCCATAAAAGAGCTATGCGAAAAAACAGCAAGGAAGTGATTATGACCGAGCACCGGAAGAGATCAAGGAATTTTGTGCAATTTTCCTTCGGTGCTCTCGGGCATTTTTAGCAACGGTGTTCCGAGGGGTGCCTAGGGCAACGCCCTAGGCTTTGTCTCAAAAGGGAGGGCGAGGCTCCTGCCGAGCCTTGAACTCTCACCGGCGCTCGGCTCTGCAGGAGCATCGCCCTCCCAAATACGATCTTCAGCCACGTTTTGAGACAGAGCCTAGTTCTTCGCAAACCTCTGGGGCGTTGCCCCAGCCACCCAGCACGAGAATTTGAAAAAGGCGCTGGGATCGGTTTGCAGCGATGATGTAGTCCTCTCACTCCGCGAGAGAAAAAATCGTCGCGCCGCGCGAGACGACTACTCTGCCGAATTCCTGCGGCAGCCCGCCTTTATCGTTATTTAGAGTCGCCGGCGGCTGGCGCTGGGGGCACCGCGGCCGCGGCAGCGGCCGGCGTCTTACTCGCCGCTTCGGCCGCGCGATACTTGAACGGGCGATAAAGCGGATCGCCGAAGAGGACCATCATCCAACTGTTGTAGGGATTGGTCTGCGCATAACATTCGGCCAACGTGAGCTCGCCGCGGAGCAGCAGCGTGAAGAACTCGTCGGGCCGGGGAAACGCCGCGAGGTACGGTTCGTAAACCGGGCCAATCGTGGCGCAGACTCCGTGCTCGAGCATTTTTTTGCACCACACCTGGCTGTTCGGATCGCGGATCGTCGAAGCTTCCGAACTGGCTAAGTGATACCCGACGGCGCCGGGCACCCACTCGAACGCATCGATGTATTTGCCGAGGCTGTACCAACCGCAATACAGCGCGGCATCCTTGCATTGGCCCGGCTGGAACAGTTGCGGCGTGTTTTCCAGGACGACTTTGATGTTGGTTTGCTCGTTCATCGATTTCGCTAGCAACAGCAACGAGCGGTCGTAATCGGGATAGCTTCCTGGCGCAACGTTAGGATCGTCGATTTTCGCCAGTCCGCGGGCATCGAAATAAGCGGTGCCGTGCAGGCCGCTTTTTTCGACCGCGATGGCGGTATCTACCATTCCTTTCGCGAGCTTCAGCGTGGGGGCGTCGATGCGCGAGACCATCAGCGTGCGAAATGCCTTCGGGAGCTGTGAATTCGCGTAGCCGGGCCGAAGGTAGCTCGGCTGCCAGCGCAGCAGTTCATAATCGTGGGGCCACATGACGAGCGTGAGTTCGCTATCGAAACTGGCGCCGGTTTCGTTTTTCCTGACCATTTCGAGCTCTTGATCGAGCCACTGCACGGTCGCCATGAGTCCGCCCGTTCGTTCGACGAGTGCCAGCTCGACCGCATCGCGTTCGATGCCCGGTGGCATTTGATCCACCAGGGCACGGGACTCGGAATAGCTCATCAGGCGTCCGCGAATGGCATCAAACTCGGAGCGTGCGGCCGCGTTGGGCGAATCGGCCGATTTGGCCTGCTGATTAAGGGCGGCCATCAGCACATTTAACCCGCCGGCGGCGGTGGCAAGTTGCTGCAGTTCGGCGTTGGCCGCATTGCGCTCAAGTTCATGGGTCAGCTTAATCGCCCGCGTTTGGGCCGCTTGCAACGCCGTTTCGAGGCGAGTTTGCAAGCGAGCCAGGTCAGTATCCGCAGCGTCGCCCGCGGCGCCTTTCGGCTTTTCGCCATCTGCCGCGGATGCCTTGGGTGCGCCAGCGCCAGGCGCGTCCTTGGCGACGCCCTCGAAGCGATCTACCACTTTTCCCAGCAGTGCGAGGCGCTGCGAGCGCTCGGCCTCGAGGAATTGTTGATACCGTTGCAATTGGGCATCCTTCGCCGCCGGAGCGATTTTAAGCGGGATGCCCCACAGCGTTACCAAGCACCGGATTTTTTGCTGCGGGTCTTTCTCCACCAGCCATTTGTGAATCTCCGGACGGATCGACACCTGCCACTGCTCGCGCGGGCAAACTTCGCCCGCCGGCACGTCCACCAGGCAAATGTTGTCGGCCGGGATGTTGCGAACGCGCGCGTAATAGCGGGCGAGTTCTTCCGATTCGCGATTGCCCCGAGCCGTGACGATCGCAACCTCTGCCGGCTGCAGCTCGGCTTGGCACCAGGTAGGCAAGCAGTAGAGTGCGATCAGAAAAACGAGGGAAAATTTAATTCGCATTTTGTCGATGGGCGGCAGCCAGTTCCTTGTTGCCCAGCGCTTCGTAGGCTTGGGCGAGAGATTGATGGATGGCAAATGCGTCGGGCGCGCCGTTGAGCGCATATTCCAAATCGTCGACGGCTTCTTTCCAACGTTGCATCTTGACGAGCACTTCGCCGCGCGTTTGACGATAACGGAAATCATCCGGCGCGATCGCCAACGCCTTGTTGGTAGCGGCGAGGGCTTCCTCCAGCGGCGGGTTCGGCTTTTGCACGAGAACGTAGGCCAGATTGTTCCAGCTGACGTCGCTGTCGGGATTTTTACTGACCGCCATCCGGAGGTATCGCTCAGCGGCGGGCAAATCGTGGTTCACGGCCGCGGCGGTGCCGAGCGCCTCGGCAAGTGTCGGCGGCAAATCATTCGATTTGGCGAGGTCGGCAAAAAGCGCTTTCAGCTCCGGGTGGCTTTCCTGTTGTTCGTAAAGCAGGATCACACGCTGCTGCATATTCTCCGTAACCTTACCGAGCGCGAAGCCCGTAAGCAATTTCTCGGCAAGCTCATGCGGATTCGAATCGGGCGAGATAAACATTTTATCGAAATCCAGCAGACTTAAGGCGGCGATGCTCTTTCGAGCTCCTGCGCTATCCGGGAAATGTTTCATCCAAGCGTCCGCAATATCACGCTCTCCGTCGCGATTTCCTAAGGTTTGCGCTGCAGCGACCCAGGTCTCGTATTCGTGGTTCGAAAGCGCGGCGCCGTTTTGACGTTCCCGCTCCAAGTGATCGCACACCTCGCGCGCGTCTAACCGCGCTTGCGCCAGGTCGTTGAGGGCAAGATCGATTCGGTATCGCTCGACGGCCGCGGACGAGAATCGAGGAACCAGCGGCTTGAGCACCTCGGCAGCCTCGGCAAGCTTCTTGTCCTGAGTTAACCAGGCCGCCCGCATCATATCGATCTCAGGCCCCTTGATGCCGAGAGTCGCCAAATGTTGTAAATGGATTCCAGCAAGCCGATGAACTTCAGCGTCCGACAGGTTCAATTTGCCGGCGAGTAAGTGCTGAATGATCCAAACATGGCCCATGGGATAGCCCGGCGATTCGACCGGCGCGAGCCGCTGGATACGTTCATAGGCCTCATCCACTTTGCCATCGCTCTCGAGAGCCTTCGCCGTGTTGAAGTCGGAAAGCGCCGTGTCAATTCCAAAGCCGGCGAGTTTTCGTTCCAGCAGCTGAGTTTTGGCGTAGTCCTTCTTTTCGAGTGTCTCGGTCAGCGCCAGCTTGTATCGATTGGCGATCGTGTCTTTGCCCCAGTAGGCGCCCCAAGTCGTCGCCACCAGGATGGGCAAAACAAGAACCAAAACGGGCAAGCCCCACAACAGCTTTTTGAGCGGGCGAGTTGCGGTCCAGGCGACAAAAAAACCACCGAACGCTGCGAACGGATACCAAATAGGTTTCGTCAGTCGCGCGATGGAGAGCAAGATTCCATCCAGATTCAGCCACTCGGCCGCGCGCAGGATGGCGCCGCCTGCGCGACTCCCAAGCCGGGCGAACGATGCGAAGCCCCGTGCCATGCCGCTGCGCAGGGATCGCGGCACCAAGACGCGCGATACCGCGCCGATAGCTCGCGCAACTAAACGGAATGGCCACAGCAATAGCGCACCCATCCGGCCGAAAAGATGTTCGACGCCTTGGCCTCTTTCGGTAACCCGAAAGACGCCGCGCAGGACGCCCATCACGAGCGATTCGATCGGCGACACAAGGGCGCTGCCCACACGCGAAATGCGCCGCAGCGCATTCGCATAGGCGCGTCGTATTCGAACGGAAAGTGGCAGCCGATTCTTACTCATGGACGCGCGCCCGGCGAACTCTCGGATTCTCTTTTAGAGTCGCCGGCTGCAGGATCCGGACTCGCCTGAGATTCTTGTTTGATTGCGCTTTCATCACCCGTTTGCCGTGGTGCGGCGCCGTTCGGCGACGCTGGTCCGACGACTTGCTCGCGTAAACTGGCCCGCGCCGCCAGCAGAACCTCGTGGGCCTTTTGCTGCTGTTGTGGGGTCCATTCTGCTGCGCCTTCCGACCACACCTGCACTTGGAACAGCTGCCGCTCTTTAAGATACAAATTGCGGGCGGTCCAAAATGTATTGCTTTCGTTCAGCCAAGCCGCTTGCGGGTCGTAAGGCACACCGAACTGATCGAATTCGGAGAAGCACAGGCAGCCGTGCTGGCCGCCCGACTTTGCAAACCGCGCATCGACGAATCGCCACTTCGGCGCGTCCGCTTTTGCCTTGTCGTCCGCTAAAATTTCTCGTTTGATCGGATGCCATCCGGCCGCGACATAGCACTCCGAAAGTTCGTGCCAATAACCAGGAAACGGAAAGTCGAACGAAACCGTATACGTAGTGCCGTCGTCCGCCGTGTAGAAGTATGTCCGAGAATACTTGCCTTGAATATTGTTGGCGCCGCGCTGGAATGGATGGAAGTCCGTTCGATGCAAACCGCATAGCTCGGCCGGCATATTCTCCGGGCCCAATTGAACGGCCGTTTGAACGGCGGGTAGCCGATCGGCGGAAAGCTCAAAGGCGCTGACCAATAGGACGCACTGAAGCGCCGCGATCGGGGCAAAGATCGTGGGGATGACCCAGCGCCGATATCCGCTATTCGTGGCGGATTTTGCCGCGGCGGCGGTGGTGACGGGTAGCTCGTTATCTGTTTTAACTGGCAGCCCAAACACAACCAGCTTGTCCCAAACGGACACCAGCCCGCTGCCGAAGCGAATCTTGCTGCCCTGCGATTGGTTCCAGGCAAATCGAATTGGGCTCAGGCACACCAGCAGCACCTGGTCGGTGCAGAGCAAAAGCAAAAACGCAAAAAGGAACACCACCAGGCTCAGGATTTCGTGCGGAAGTCCCGCGGACCAGTCGATGCCCCATTTCTCGAGCGCAAACGCGATCGATGAGATGCGAAACACATTGATCAGCGTTGCCCAGGCAATGGATGACAGCGTGAGCAGCACCAAATGAAAGGGTGATCTGTTTTTTACAACGGAATAAATGACCGCGCACGCCGCGATCGAGAGCATCGATATGATCCCGCTGCATGCTTCGTCAACGAATAGCTGCTTGCTGTTGAGCCACAGCGTGTTGCCATCCATAAGGTGGTCGATGCCCAGCGAATCTAGCACGAAACTGCTCAGCCGGCTGCTGACGAATTGAAGTCGCGTGATGAGCGTTTGATCGAAGTTTCGCGGCGGCGGCACCATCAGCCACAACAACAGCCAGATCCCCCACAGATTCACCACGTGACGGCTTTCCGAAATGCGTACGAACGCCGCTGCTACCAGCAGAATCAGCGAGACCATCGCGCACCACGGGCTGCGAATCGCCAACCCAAACAATAACAGCAGGGCTGCGGTAATTTGAAGAAACCGAACCGCCTTAATCTTAAGCGGCGTCGCGGCCTCGACCGGTGTTGCTTCCTGCCACCTCGCCCACAATAACCATAGAAACGCGCCGATCACAAACGGAAAGAATTGATAGTGGGGCTTTTGCCATTGCTGATCGAAAAACATCCATAGCAACGGCGCATAGGCGATCGCGAGCACGCCGGAGACCAAGACCAACCAGGACGGGCGCTGGCCTTCGAGTATCGACGAAGCCGCCCACGATGAATAGCGTGGATCGGCGAACGCGGAACGTGCGCCGGCAGCAGCGGTACTTTCCGAGTTGCTCATGTTGCTAATCGTGATTTCCGCCGTTGGTTGTGGCGAGCTTCATTTCGTACATCTTTGCCCGAACTTGCGAAATGTACTGACAGCGCAAGCGACTGGCGATAAGCCCAGGGCGTCCTTCCAAAAAGCCCAGGCGAAAAAAGTAATGGTAAAGAAACCAAAGGTATGGCTCGCCCGGCATGCGAATCGCGATTTGCTTCAAAAAGCGACGTCGCTCCTGCACATTTCCGAAAAGTGTTGCGCGGACCGTGGTACCAGGTTCATGTTCACTTCCAA
>DATBAY010000298.1:0-4165 GCA_036271295.1 Lacipirellulaceae bacterium
CGGATTTTGTAATGTCTTCCCCAGTCCCCAGCCCCGAGTCCCCAGCCCCCATTTCCACAATCGGCAGGATCGTTTCCAGCACAACCTTCGCTGGAATATGCAGCACATCCACATACCCAACGGCGCGAAGTGAGTTGTGCCAATGCGGTTCGCCGCCGTTCTTGAACGCCGCGACAAACTCGCTCCAGCCGAAGACTTGACCCTTGCCGATGTAAGCCAACGTCCGGTGCCCCTGCCCATGGCGCCGGCTTAGCCGGGCGAAGCCCGAGCGAATCAAATACAGACCGGTCGCTCGATCGCCCTCCGCTGCAATTAGCGGCTCCGCGGCAATTTGCTCGGCCGCGTCTCGCTTTTGCTGCGTGCTGAAATCGGAGTACCAATCGAAGTTGCCGAATGATTCGAACTCAGTCGCGGCTGTCACCGCATCGAGCTGCGGCGCCGCCAGGTTTTTCAGCAATTCCGTTTCGCGCAAATGGACGCGCAGGCTGTTTTCACGGTAGAGCCGCTCCACATGCTCACGAATCGCAGGCGTCCGCCGCATGAGATCGCGCAAGCCTTGCCAACGAATTTCGAGCAGCGTGGCGCGTGTATCGGCAAGCACGGTCGCCGTCCGAGGCGTGCGTGACATTGCGGCCAACTCTCCGAAAAGTTCGCCACGCCCCAATCGAGCAGTGCCTGTTTCCGAAACTAATCGCGGTACATCTTGCACAAAGACGCGCGGCGTGCCGTCTTCGTCGCGAATGTTAGCTTGCGTCTGCGCGGCAACTACGGCAGCTTTTGGGCGCACTTCTGGCAAGGCCGCATTTTCCCACAGCTGTGCAATCGCTCGAAACCATCCACGGCGTGGCTTCTCATCGCGTCCGAGCATCTGCGGATCGAGCCGCTCCAGCATCACACGCACCGTGCCGTCGAGGATCAAAAACGCGCTGTTCCCGTAGTCTCCTTCACGAACGACGACATCGCCCGGCTCAAATCGCACCAGCCGCGTATCGCCCGACAAAATCCCTCGCAGCGGCAGCGACGGCGGGAACGCACTCGCATCGATGCTCCGAAACGGCTCGATCGACAGCAGTTGATCGACGTCTCGATCGGACATCCGGCCGAACGGCTCATTCCAACGCTGCGGTCGTGTGATTGCTAGTTCCATTTGCAAAAGCCAAGGATTAACGACGGAGGCACGCAGGACGCGGAGAGGCGCTTGCTTGTTTTCGCTTTTCTCCGTGCCCTCCGTGTCTCCGTGGTTCAATCAATCTGTTTCAAATCCTAAAGAGCCGCATTCTTGTACGTATTGGGCGTCGGCAGCATGGGATCGATCGCCGAGAGCTTTCTGCCATCTGCTTTTTCAGCAAATTCCTGCGCCGCTTTTCCGACACCATCTGCGGCCGCGTTGATGGCGTTTTTATTCCCCAATCGCAACTCAACGGTTGCAACGGAATTCAGCGCCTCTTGAACGAGCGGATCGCTCGTCGCCGTCTCGATTTCGTTAAGCCGCTTTTTCATGCGCGCCGCACGCTGGGCGCTGGTCACACCAAACGTGGCTTTTTCCGTCGCACCTGCCACGGCCCGCAAACTGTATTCGAGATCGGTCATGACGCCGACGACATACATCACTCGCAATTCGTCTGGAGTTAGTGTCGCGTTCGAAGTTTCGCCAGTACGCAAGAAATTATGCCTCACCATCCCCTGCGACCACGAAACCAGTTCGAAGTCCTTGCTTCCTGCCAGGTGGCCGCCGACATTGACCAGCTTTTCGTTCGGCACCGTATGGCAGTCGTAGCACTGCCGCGCAATAAGATAAATGTTGTGCGGGTTGTTCATTCCCTGCCCCACACTGTCGTTCACCCGCTTCGTGCGATGCTCGGCGGATTCGGTCGCCCGCGTTACACCTGCTCCGCCGTAATCCGAGTGCATCGTGAGCCAACCCAGTGCTCCGCCGTGGCATGACTCGCACGAAACACCAGCCACGACGCGCTTACTCCCTTCCTGGTTCTGCGACGTGTAATGACATTGTGTGCAGATGTCGCTACGCTTGATCGACTGCACGCCGAGCTTGCCGGCAATTTCCTTCGCCCGCGGCTTCCGATGCAATGTATCGAACGTCGCAAAATGGGGCGTCCGCATCCACTGTTGCACTTCCGGCTGATGGCATTTCGCACATTGATCCGGTCCAACGACCTTCGCTGGGTCTGGTTGCGCGGGACCAACCTTAGCCTCCTCTGCGTATGCGCTTAATCCACCAAATAACAGCAGCGTGAAAGCGATCGTCGCGCAGCCAAAAGTCTCGCGCGAAGGCGCACAGGCTCGAAGTACAAACAATAGGTTAGAAAAGAGTCGATGCACGATTGTCCAAAACCCGTCTAAATTCTTTGCGCCTTCGCGCGTTTGCGTGAGATCATCTCCGTTACGCGTCCAACACCAACTCGCTGTTCGGCACGCTGATGCACGTGAGACACTGTCCATCGGGAACCGGAATGCCAGGTTGTTTGATTGTCGTGACCGCACCGCTTCGAATCGCAAGCATGCATTCACCGCAGCTTCCGGCTCGGCAGCCGGCGGGCATTTTCACACCCGCGGCTTCGCCAAATTCCAGCAGCGAATTGAGCGAGCCATCCCACGTGGCCGACCGGCCGCTTCGTTCGAACCGCACTTCGCAGGGCGCCGCTTTCGGCTGGCCGTGGCTCGCGCTGCGCACGCTCGCCGGGCCGAACGCCTCGAAATGGACGTGCGATTCCGGCACGCCCCAGTCCCACAGCGCCGGCACGAGCGATTCCATCAGCGGCCCCGGCCCGCAGACGTAGAACCGATAATTATTCGATCGAAGCACCTCCCGGACGCGTGGCAAATCGACGCGGCCGCGGTGATTGAAGTCGCGATACTCGACATCGCTCGGCTGCGGCGCGGAATAGCTCACGTGCAGACGAATCTGCGGGTTCTCAGCACAAATCGCCGCCAACCGGTCTTTGAACGGGTGTTCGCCGCCGTGGCGAAATCCGAACAGCACCTGCACTTCGCGTTTCTGACCGGTTTGCATGACCGCTTCCAGCATGCTCAACAGCGGCGTGATACCAATGCCGGCGCCTAACAACACAATCGGTTCGGTTGCCGCTGGATCGATTAAGAAGGTCCCGGCGGGCGCGCGGGCCTCTAACACGTCGCCCACCTGTACATGACTGTGGAAATAACTGCTTCCACGGCCCGGCTGCAAAGCGGGTTGATTTGCGGGAGCATGAATCCGTTTCACGGTCACGCGAAAATAATCCTGCCGCGGCCGGTCGGAAAGCGAATAACATCGCACTACCGGCGCACTTTCACCTGCGACAGACAATCGAAAGGTAAGGTACTGCCCCGGCGCATATGGCGCCAGCGCCTGCCCGTCCTCGGGCGTCAGGTAATACGACTTCACATCTTGTGCCTCGTCGACGATCGCCGCGACTCGAAAATTACGCCACCCGTTCCATGCCGCAATTGATTTCGACGCCCGTCCAACTTGGGCGGCAGCTTCCACACGCCGGCAAAACTCAGCGCGATCGGCCACATGACGCCGCTTGTGGCGCGCACGCCGAACCGAGGTCTTGGTCGCCACGACCATCGCTTGCAGTCCGACCCAGCCGAGCATCAGCCAGCCGAGCGTGAGACCAAGTGTTTGCGCAAAGCCATCCATGCTGGCAACAATCTGCTGGGACGTTTAGCCTTCCGATAATTGGGCGGCGGATTATTCCGAAAACTTCGTTCGGTGTCCATAACATTGCCGCTAGCAACCGACGGATTCGACGCTGCAGAAACTGATGTTTCACAACTCCCGCCGATCGCACATTTCCGGCCCGGTCATGACGGTTGCGCTAAACAAGTAGGCAAAATCCGCTCTCCAGCAGCGGATCTACCGCCCGCCCACTGCCGCCGACGTCCACGCCGTAACCTATTTTCTGATAGAGAGATAAGACGACCACGCTAGCACGGCGCAGTGCCTTTGCCATGTTCGAAATCGCGATCCACAATCCTCGGCAGCATCGGCAGATTCATCACGCGGGCGGGCCGCTCATGTTGTCGCGATCTCAAACCAGATCGCTGTTGTGGAACGCCGTCGATGCGCTGCCTGCCGATTCAGCTCGAATCGAAATTCGGCCTGAGAAAGATGGCGTCTCGTTGGTGTTCGCTGGCTGCGAGG
>DATBAY010000299.1:0-10339 GCA_036271295.1 Lacipirellulaceae bacterium
TGGGCGCCGTGTGATGATACACGCGGTCGCTCCCCCAATAGTTGGCAATCAGCGAAACGTCGAGATACCAACTCCGCACCTTCTCGCGGCGCTTCAAAATCTTATCGACCGCGCGGTCGCTGAACGAAACCGGCGCCAACCCGGGTGGGCAGCCTAAACATTTCTGAGTTCCCGAATACACAGCATCCACTTGCCACTTGTCGATTTCGACCGGTATGCCGCCGAGCGCCGTCACCGTGTCCACGATCAACATCGCGCCCGCATCGCGCACTGCGGCGGCAATTTCTTCGATCGGCTGCCAAGCGCCGGTCGACGTCTCCGCCATCACAATGGCCACGACCTTTGGCTTTACGCGAGCAAGCGCTTCTTTCACCTCGGCGACATCGAAGACCTCGCCCCAAGGCTTTTCGATCTTAGAAACCTCGCCGCCAGCTCGCTCGGCCATATCGAACAGGCGGTTGCCAAACACGCCGTTGATGCAAATGAGCACTCGCTCGCCTGGCTCGACAAGATTCAAAACCGTGGCTTCCTGCCCCGCCGAGCCGGTGCCGCTGATCGCCATCGTCATGCGATTCTTCGTGCGGAACACTTCGCGAAGCATCGACTGCAGCTCATCCATAAGCCGCAAATAGTACGGATCGAGATGGCCGACCGTGGGCTGCGCCAGTGCCGCCAACACGCGCGGATGAGTATCGCTCGGCCCCGGACCGAGCAACGTTCGAACAGGTGCATTTAGCGCCGAAGGCAAAGCCGCCATGTCGTCTCCAAGTTGTCAAAAATCGTGCTGGAAATGACGCCCGACGCGGATCCCAAGGCCCCCCGCCAACCTTGGGACCTACAGCGAACGTACCGCTTCGAGCAAATTGAGTCGAGCCGCCCGGTCGGACGGGAACCACGCGGCAAGCGCTACGATGACTAAGCCCGCCGCAAAACCGCCCAGCAGTAAAGCGGGGTGAAATGTAAACTTCACCGGATGCCCAATCGTCGGCATCATCGCCACATTGATAATGAAAGCGATGGATACACCCGCGATAATACCGGGCACGATCGCCAGCAGCGCCATGATCATGGCCTGCGTGAAAACCGTCTTTCGCACCTGGTTTTGCGTCATGGCCACGATCCGCAGCAATCCAAGCTCGCGAGTTTGTTCGAGGACGTTGATCGTGAGCGTGTTCGTTACACCCACGGCCGAAACCACCAGGCCAAGCACCACCATCGCCCACAAACAGGCGACGACCCCCGACATCATCCGGTCGACCTTCGATCGAATGTCTTCAAAGTTCTCCAAGACCAGCCCGTTCGACGTGGCGATCTCTTGCAGCTGTTTTTTCGCCTCTGGAAATTGGTCATGATCGACTTTGATTATGTACGAGCTCACGCCCTCATAGCCGAGCTCCAATTTTGCGACCGATCGTTCCATGTGTAGCGTCAACCCGCCACTTTGGTAGTCGTTGATAATCGCAGCAACGGGAAAACTTTTTTTGCCGTTTTCGGTGTCCAATTCGACTTTGTCGCCGACCTTTAACTTCGCACGGCGGGCCAAGACCGATCCAACCGCGACGGCGCCGTTCTTAAAGCTTTCGCGCAGCGTATCGGCGTCGCCGCTTACTATATCGAGGTCCGGGACGCCGGGCTCGTTGTGGTCACGAGCGAGCAGGTTTACGACTTGCCCGTACATTTTAATGCGCCCAAGCCGCAGCGCGTCGGAACTCTTGATGCCCGCCACTTTCTTGATTTCATCGCCCACGCCTTCCGGCAAGTCCGGCGAGGTACCTGTCGCCATGTTCGGTTCGGCGGCCCGCAAGTAAAAGTCGGCCACAATTGTTTTGTGATACCAGTTCCGCACGTCGTTCACATTGTCGATCACCGAATTCGCAAGCCCGATGCCGGTGGCGGCTGCAATGAACACGACGCCAACTGTGAGCGTCGTCCGCGATCGATGCCTCAACAACTGCAACTGCGCCAACTTCCCTTCGACAGCCAGGATCGGGCGGAAGATAAACATTGCCATCGCCGACAAAGGCCGCAACGCCACGGGCATCAGCAGCGCGAAGCCCACGAGCATCAAACACGCCGACCAAACTGTGTGAATGACGCCAATCCAGCCCAACACGCTCATTACCATCAAGATCGCAGACAATACAACAAGCGCCGCGCCCGACCCCGTCAGCCACCATTGCACGCCTTCGATTTCCTCAGGCAGCACATCCCGCATCGCTTCTAGAGGCGATAAATGGCTCGCTTTCCGCGCCGGGAGAATCGCGGCAATGAGCGAGACGCCCAGCCCGCATCCGGCGCCGACCAGGAACGGATAAAACGTTAGTTCGATCGGCGGCAAATCAGATTGATACAGCGTTCCCATCGCCAGCGAAAGATAGTGGGCCGCAGCAACCCCCAACAAGGAGCCCAGCACGGTTCCCAAAACACCCATGAGAAGCGCTTCGCGATACATCATCCCCGATATCTGCGCGCGAGTCGCCCCGATCGCCCGCATGATCCCGAACTGCCGCCGCCGCTGCGTGACGTTAATCAGGAATGTGTTCGCAATAATGAACACCGCTACCAACAACGAAAACACACGCGCCATCCGCATTCCCTGCTCCGTCGACAGCGAGGTTTCTTCTGCCATCGCACTGCGGGTCGCAGGCGGTTGCACTGAAACGCCGTCCGGCAACACGGCCGCGATTGCTGCTTCCGCCTTTTTCTCATCCGTGTTCGGATCGAGCTTAATTTGGGCAGCATCGATCCGACCACGGTTGTGCCAGAACTCTTGCATGCCAAACAGCGGCATGTACATCGGCGCGCCGGCCCCGCCGGTCGCCACGTCGTTCGACGAATACAAGCCGAATACATTCGTTTCGATGAAACCGCCTTGAAGCGACGAGAATGTCACCTTGTCGCCGACCTTGATTCCTTGGCTCTTCGCGAAATTTGCCTCCAGCAAAACGCCGGCAGGTTCCTCCTTCGATTTTGGCAACGGCTTGCCGGCAACAACCTCGTAGTCGTGCACTTCGCGATCGATCGCCGGATCGACTCCCACGGCCGTAATGGTGTAGCGCTTGGCCTTTTCGCCGTTCTCTTGGGGAACTTCCAACTTCGTCCACCGCGACATAATTGGCACAACCGCCTTGACGTCAGGCACCTCACGAATTTTATCGACGACCTTCTCGTTGAAGCTCGTGCCGACGGGAGCCGAAACTTCAAGCTGCGCCTTCCCGGCCACCGTTTTGAAAATCTGATCGAACGCTCGATGCGTGGTGCCCGAAGAGATGGTGACAGCCACAACCGCGGCCACACCAATTACGATGCTCAATAATGTGAGGATCGGACGACTGGGCCGCTGACGCAGCTCACGCCATGCAAATCGCCAATAGAGCATCATTTCCAGCTCGCAGCCCGACCCACGGGCGGGTAATAGACGGGGCTCTTCGACCGGCTGCCGGATGGAAGTTCTTCCAGATGGCCGTCTCGCACGCGAACCGTGCGGTCGGCCTGGGCAGCGATATCGTTGTCATGCGTCACGATGACCACCGTCTGCCCGCGGGTATCGGTCAGATCGCGAAGTAATCGCATCACTTGCGCGCTGTTTACGCTATCCAGATTGCCCGTCGGTTCATCGCCCAGCACCAGTGCCGGACCGATGACGAGCGCTCGCGCCACTGCCACACGCTGCTGCTCGCCGCCGCTCATCATGCTGGGGAAATGGTCCGCACGATCGGCAATATCCACAAGATCAAGCGAAGCCATGGCGCGCTCGCGGGCTTCCTTTTCAGAGACGTCATTCAGCTCCAATGGCAAGGCCACGTTTTCCACGGCCGTCAGCGTCGGCAGTAAATTGAACGCTTGAAAGATGAACCCAACGCGGCGACGGCGGAGCAGCGTCCGCTCCGTATCGCTCATCGTAGCGACATCCCGGCCCTCGAACATTACTCGCCCGGACGTGGGCGTTTCGATCGCGCCCAACAAATTCAGCAGCGTGCTCTTGCCCGAACCCGAAGGACCAACGATTGCCAGCAACTCGCCTTGCCGCACGCTGAGATCGATACCGCGGACAGCGTCCACGTACATCGCCCCATTGGCGAACGACTTCGTTACGCCAACTGCCTGAATGATATCCATGTCAAATCGCTCTAGAGTTCTGCTTAACACCTGTGGGCGCGATCCGTCGTCCAGCCACCTCGGCAGCATCTAAGCCTGCCATTTTAACGCACCTGTAAGCGTTTTCCCATGCCCAAAATTGTAGGCACGGCGTATCTGTCGCGACCCCTTGGGCTTCCGGCTGAGAGAGGCTGGGGGATCTACGCACCTTATCCGCAAGGTTTCCAGCGAGTTTCGTGCCGATTACGAGGGACCTTGCTCCTTTGCAAGTGCGCTGATCCGCTTGAACTCAGGCACTTCCGCAGTTTGGCACCACTCGAACATGGCGGTCTCGGTGGTGGTCAGTACGACGCCCGCCAATTCCATCCGCCGGAGTGCCGTATCGTGATCGACCGCCTTGCGCGCGCCGACCGCGTCAACCGCCACGTATACTTCGAAACCCGCCGCTGCTAAATCGAGCGCTGTTTGCAAAACGCAAACGTGCGTTTCGATTCCGGTTAGCAGCACACGGAATCGTCCGTCGGCTTTCCAACGCTCGAAGACGTCACCGCACACGCCAGCGCTGAAGCATAACTTGTCCGGCGCCGACCCGAGTCGTTCCTTAAGCTCCGGCACGGTCGGGCTCAATCGATCCGGATACTGCTCGGTCCCAGCAATTGCCACACCGAGTTCCTTTGCCGCATCGAGCAAACGGCGGATGTTCCACACAATTCGCTTGCGATCCGGAACGACACTCAGTAACTTTTCCTGCGCATCGATGACCAGAAACGCTGAATCACTGCGATTCATCAACTCCGGGCTGCGCGGAAGTGACTGCGAATTTGCGGTTTTCTCCACCGGTTTCGATCCCATGAATTCAAGCTAACCCCTGGCCCGCCATGTCACAATGGGCGAAAATAAGGGCGCAAATTGAGACAGCACCTGTTTAATAAACCACCAACGCACGAAGATCACGAAGAACGACCGGACTGAATTATTCTTCGTGTCCTTTGTGCCTTGGTGGTGAAAATAAAGTGTTCATAGCCGCGTTGCCGAACTTTGACTCAGAATATATGACATCCGACGAAAAGCGTTTCCGCTCAACGACAATTTTGACCGTTCGTCACAAAGGCCGCGTCGCGATCGGCGGCGACGGCCAGGTCAGCCTGGGTAACACGGTGATGAAATCCGATGCCGTGAAGATCCGCCCGCTCGCCGATGGCCGCGTCATCGCGGGCTTCGCCGGCGGCGCCGCCGATGCCTTCGCCTTGCTCGAGCGATTTGAGGCCAAGCTGAAAGATTATCCCGCCAATATGCCCCGTGCCGCGACCGAGCTCGCCAAAGAGTGGCGCACCGACCGGGCCCTTCGTCGCCTGGAAGCAATGATCGCCGTCGTCGACGCCCAGCACACGCTGCTCGTCTCCGGCACTGGAGACGTCATTCAACCGACCGACGGTATCCTCGGCATCGGCTCCGGCGGCAACTACGCCCTCTCAGCTGCCCGCGCGCTCGCCGCTCACTCGCAACTCTCGGCCAGAGAGATTGTCCAAAAGGCACTCGAAATCGCTGCCGACATTTGTGTGTTTTCCAACCGCAACATCGTCGTCGAAGAACTTCCCGCTTCTTAAATCAACAGAAATCAACCACTAAGAACACGAAATCTACGAAGCGGAAGCTCGATCAGCCGAGCTGCCGTCGCTCTTCAATCTTTCATTCGTGCCCTTCGTGTCTTACGTGGTGAAAAATAATTGAGCACCGCCGTGAAAGAACTAACTCCCCGTCAAATCGTCGCCGAGCTTGACCGCCACATTGTTGGTCAGCATGAAGCGAAACGAGCCGTTGCGATCGCCATCCGCAATCGCTGGCGTCGGCAGCGCGTTGCCGAGGATATGCGCAACGAAGTCGCGCCGAAGAACATTCTCATGATTGGCCCCACTGGCGTCGGCAAAACGGAAATCGCCCGCCGCCTCGCCACGCTCACCGGCGCTCCGTTCATCAAAGTCGAAGCCACGAAGTACACCGAGGTCGGTTACTACGGTCGCGACGTCGAAAGCATGGTCCGCGAGCTAGTTGAAAATGCGATCGGCCTGGTCCGCGAAAAGGAGCTGGAGCGCGTTAAGCCCGAGGCGGAGCGGCGCGTGGAGCAAAGACTCGTCGAACTGCTAGCCCCGCAGCCAACCAGCTTCGATGTCGGCGTCGATACACCCAATTCGCCCGAGCGATTCGAACGCACGCGGGAAAAAATGCGGCAAATGCTCGCCGCGGGCGAAATGGAAAACCGCACGGTCGAAATCACCGTCGAGCAAAAAGCCCACGCCATGATGATCCCGGGCATGGGCCCGGGAAACGATTCCATGGAATTCGACTTCCAAGGCATGCTCGAAAAGGTGCTGCCCAAAAATGTCTCGCGCCGCCAAATGACCGTCGCCGAGGCCCGCCGCGTACTGCTCGAACAGGAGACCGAATCGCTGATCAACGCCGAGAAGGTGAACGCCCAAGCAATCGAATTGGCTGAAAACGTTGGCATCATTTTTGTCGACGAAATGGACAAAGTCGTCGCCACGGAAGGCGGCCGCGGGGCTGACGTCTCTCGCCAAGGCGTGCAGCGCGACCTGCTGCCAATCGTCGAGGGCACGACCGTCAACACGCGTTATGGCTACGTCCGCACCGATCACGTGCTATTCGTCGCGGCCGGGGCATTCCACAAAACGAAACCCAGCGACCTGATGCCCGAGCTGCAAGGACGTTTCCCAATCCGCGTCGAATTAAAAGACCTCACCAAAGACGACTTCGTCCGCATCCTCACCGAACCGAAAAGCTCGCTGACGAAGCAATACACGGCATTGCTGAAGACCGAAGGTGTCGACGTCGTTTTTACGCCGGATGCCGTGGACGCCCTGGCCAGCTACGCTTTCGACGTGAATCAGCGCACCCAAAATATCGGAGCTCGCCGGCTATACACGATTCTCGAACGCCTTTTAGAAGAACTAAGCTTCGAAGCCCCGGACATGCAAATGGGCCGCGTCGAGATTAATGCTACGTACGTGAAAGAGCGGCTGGAAGAAGTCTCGAAGGACGAGGATTTGAGTAAGTTTATCTTGTAGTAATCAAACCATGTTCGAGCTAGCCCTGGAAAATCGATCGACGCAGCCGTCCTCCAGGATCGCGAGGAACTTGAACGGTTTTTAAACGCCAACGGCGTTCCACTCCAAAGCCCAGCGTCGCCGCGCTAGCGGCGCACGCTGGGTTTCGGTCGGTTATTATTTTCGAATACGCTGAAAGCGTTTCACTCAACGACGATGCCGCAATCGCTCGCGCAACTCTACCTGCACATCGTCTTCTCGACAAAGGATCGCACACCATATTTGCAAGACCACGCTTTTCGCGAGCGAACGCACGCTTATCTGAAAGGCATTTGCGACAACCAAGATTCTCCTTCATTGCGCGTCGGCGGAGCCGACGACCACATTCATATCTTGGCACGCTTGTCAAAAAGCGTGGATGTCGCAACGCTCATCCGCGAGTTAAAGCGCGATTCGTCAAAATGGATTAAAGAAGAAGAGCCGCGGCTTGCCGAGTTTCATTGGCAAAATGGCTACGGCGCATTTTCGGTCAGCCCAGCGCACATTCCAGCGCTTATTGACTACATCAAGACTCAAGAGGAACATCACCGCCGCAAATCGTTCCAGGATGAGCTTCGTAGGCTGTGCAAGAAATACGATGTCGCGATCGACGAGCGCTATGTCTGGGATTGAGCATCTGAGGGGCGTTATGTTTAACACTTTCAGCGTAAACGCGTACCGTTCATCGCAACCCAGAGTGCGCCGCTTCGTGGCGACTCTGGGCTCTGGAGTTAAACGCCTTCGGCGTTCCTCGGTCCAATAAAGACCATCGTAAAATAGTCAAAGTTAAAGACATGCCCACCACAAGCGACATCATCGCCCGCCTCAAGCTGACCCCTCTCACCATTGAAGGCGGGTACTTCCGCGAAACCTACCGCGCGACGCTCACGATTTCCGCGACGGCATTACCGAAGATCTACGCAGGAGACCGAAACGCATCAACCTGCATCTACTACCTGCTTACACCAGACACCTTCTCGGCCATCCATCGCGTGAAGAGCGACGAAATCTTCCACTTCTACGCCGGCGACGCCGTCGAAATGCTCGAGCTCTGCCCAAATGGCGAGGCCCACATCGTCACGATTCACAACGACCTCGCCGCCGGGCACGAACCGCAGCACGTGGTGCCGGCTGGGGTGTGGCAAGGGTGCCGATTAATCCCGGGCGGCAATTGGGCGCTTATGGGCTGCACGGTCGCGCCAGGCTTCAACTACGCCGATTTCGAACTCGCCGATCGCGATGCGCTGAGTAATCAGTACCCGGAGCACTCCGAACTGATCGCAGCGCTAACCAAATAAAAAATCCAGGCGCGCCTCACGGCACGCCTGGATTCGATTGCTTCAATTTTAGCGAAGGGTCGGCTTAATACCGTCCACCACGGCCGCCACCACCGCCGCCGCCGCCGTAGCCACCGCGCCCGCCGCCGCCGCCGCCGCGTCCACCACCGCCACCGCCACCGCCGCCTCGCTCTTCGCGCGGGCGAGCTTCGTTAACGGTCAACGTGCGGCCATCGTGCTCCTTGCCGTTGACGCCTTCGATGGCCGCCATGGCTTCCTGGTCGCTATTCATTTCCACGAAGCCGAAGCCCTTGCTCCGACCGGTGTCGCGATCCATGATCACGTCGGCACTCTTCACTGTGCCGTACTCACCGAAGATTTGGTCCAAGTCTGAGCTGGTCGTGTTATAGCTCAGATTGCCACAGTACAACTTCTTTCCCATCATGCTTCTCCAGCAAACAAAAAATATCTCAGCCCTATTTCATTTTCCGGGGCTGCACAGAAAGGGTCTGGAATGGCGACCCGCCAGGAGGCACGGCAGAAAGAGGCAGAGCAGCCGACTTTGGAACGGCCTACAGAGACACATTTTCGCTGAACCCACCCGCCACATTATGGGGGGGCGTGCTGGCAAAAGTCCAGACCAATTTGGCCTTTCTTTTAGGAATAATCTACAGTTCCCGCGAACCCCAATGCCGTCCGGCAATTTCTAGTGTTCCATGAATGACAACGCTTCTAGCGGCGCGCCACACATTCGAGCCGGTCTCGGTTTGTGGGATGCCATCAGCATCATCGTCGGCATCGTGGTCGGCACCTCGATCTTCCGCGCCACCTCCGCCATTTTCGATAACGCCGGCGGCCCGACGACGGCGATTCTGCTCTGGCTCGCGGGCGGCATGCTCGCTTGGTGTGGCGCCGTTTGTTACGCCGAACTCGCCACGAGCTTTCCCCGCGACGGTGGCGACTACGAATATTTAAACCGCGCGTTCGGTTCATGGTGCGGTTTCCTGTTCGCATGGGCACAGATAACCACAATCATCAGCGGCAACATCGGCATCATGTCGTATGTCTTTGCTGATTACGCAGGGCAGGCATGGCCCGAACTGAAACCACACACACTTGCACTCACTTCAGGTTCCATTATCGCGCTATCTGCATTAAACGCTCTCGGCGTGGTCGCGGGCAAAGCGGCACAAAACGCGCTGACGGCAACCAAAGTCGTTGGCCTCGGCGGAATCGTCATCGCGGCAGCGCTCACAAGCACCTCCGCTGCGTCATCATCGGCGCCCAGAGTTGCAGTTCCCGCGACCTCCGGCCCAAATCTCGGCCTCGCGCTAGTCTTCGTGCTCTACGCATACGGCGGTTGGCAACACGCAGCGTATGTCGCCGCCGAAGTTCGGAACCAGCGCCGAAATCTGCCCCGCGCGCTCACTTTCGGGATCGTAGGAATCTCGTTGATCTACCTCGTGGTCAACGCCGGATATCTTCACGCGCTTGGCTTCGAAACGGCTCGCCGCGCGATAACTCCAGCAGCCGATGTACTCGAGCACTCCTGCGGCGCATGGGCCGCCAAGGCGATCAGCACGTTGGTAATGCTCTCCGCCCTCGGCGCCATCAACGGCATGATCCTCACCGGCACGCGCATCTATGCCGTTTGGGGCGCCGACTATCCCGCGCTGAAATGGCTCAGCACGTGGAATGAGCGCCGGGCAACTCCCATCACTGCCATCGCACTCCAAGCCATAATCGCACTAACGCTCGTATTTCTTGTCGGAACAGCTGCTGGTCAGAATGCATTTGATGTCGCCTTGAATCGGGTCGGACTCAGCTCCTTACCCTGGCAAAAATTTCCTGGCGGATTCGAAA
>DATBAY010000300.1:0-4179 GCA_036271295.1 Lacipirellulaceae bacterium
AGACGCTGACCGCATTTTATCGGCGTGTGCACCCGGCCGGGCCTGGCTGGGCAGCGGTGGCAGCCAACGCAGGCGCCGCGGCGCCGCGCGAGAGTTTGGGAATGCAATTCTTCAATTGGATTTTGGGGTGCGTCCTGATCTACACGACGTTGTTCGGCATCGGCAAGCTGATCTTCAAGGAATGGCCGGCGGGCGCGGCATGTATCGTCGTTGCGGTAATTGCCGGCGCGCTAATTTCCAGAAACTTGTCGCAGACGGATTGGGAAGAATCGCCTGTCGCCGAGTAGCGCACGACGGGCCTATTTAGCGATTGAGCTGGAGTTGAGCAGCTCGAGACCCTTCACAAGGGGTTCGAATTCACTCCAATTGCCGCTCTTCTGCGACCAGGTCGTGAAGATATGGCCGACGAGCAGGCCATTCTTTTGGTGAGCCTCGGCGTCGCGGATGAGTGCAAGCGTGGCATCGGTTTTCTTCCAGCTGGCCGGCATGATACGGAAGCCTTTGTCCATAAACATTGGTAACGATTCATATTGTTCGCGTAGTTCGTAATGCCAGGGACAAAGGATAATGTCCTTGGGAATTTTGTCGACCGCCGCCGCCGTGCGAACTTTCGACGCCTCCCATTCGCCCATATTGAGCTTCTTGCCATCGATCAAGCGGTCGGCCCACATCAGCATCGTGAGACCGCGCTTGGTGACGATGTGTTCGTGCAGGTCATTGACGGCTTTGGCGAAGACATCGGCTGGATCGTGGCCGTTGGTGGACGGTGCTTTGTCCGAGTCGAGCAGAAAGACTTCGTCCATGCCGACGTGGAACGCCTTGGCATCGAAGGCGTCGATTAATTCGTCGATGAGGGGGAAGACGATTTGGTTGGTCTTCGGGTTGAGCGGATCCCATTCGCGGCAATAGATGCCTTTGTTGTTTGGAAAGGCACCCGGCGTAAGGTCGAGTTCCGGGTATTTCGTTAGCAGTGGGCTGGTATGCTCTTTCCACGATTGGTGGCCGAGGCATTGGAATTGGGGGACCAACTCGATGCTATTTTTCTCACAAGCAGTGCGAAATGTTCTAGCGCCTTCCTTGGAAATCGGCTTCTCGCCCTGGCGGAGTTCAGGGTGAGATTCGAAGGCGTAGGAGTAGTCGACCTCGAGGATGACGCAGTTCACTCCCAACTTCGCGAGTTGGGGAAGCTGATCGGCAAGCTTTTGCAGGGCTGCGTCGCTGGTGTAGTTAATAACATGGATTGCTCGCCACGGGTGTTCGGCCGTCGGGGGCACATCGGCCCGAGCGAAGGTGGCACCCAACGTTTGAACCAGCACGAATAGGGCTATTTGAAACGGGCGGGCAGGGCGCCATCGTGGCATGGCCATCTTCCAAGTCATTTGCGGCGCTCGCTAGAAGAAGTTGGAGTCACAAAAAAAAGCCGCGCGGCCGAAGCCGCGCGGCTGTAAGTTTCATCGGCCTCGTTACACGTTAGCTGCGACGACGACGGCTAACGAAACCGAACACCACGGCTCCCATGCTCAACAAGCCCATCGAAGCGGGTTCAGGAACGCCGACAACGTGAACGTTGTCGATGTAGACCGTCGATGGTGCGTCGCCCGATTTGCTAATGAAGAATTCAACGCCGGTTGGAATTTGCTGGGTCGGACCGCTGCCAAAAATCTGATTGAACGTCTGGCCCGTGGAGAAATCCACCTGATTTGTCGCCGAGGTGAGATCGATCCGCACAGGGTAGGTGCCTGGTCCCTTGCCGCCAATGCTTTCGATGTCCGCAAATTGGGCCTGGAGGCCGAACATTTGTCCGGGGCCGGGCTGCGAAGCGCCGAAGATCGTGATGCCGATATCTGCGAAAGCACCGGTAAAATCATCGCCGGAAGCGATGGTCATATCGAACGTGAGGGCGGTCACACCGGGAGGATTGCCAATGAGCGGATTGACTGCGCCGGTGAGGGCACCCACGAAAGTTGCACCGCCTACCACAGAAATCTTCATCGAGCTCAGCCCGTCAGTGGCGCCGATCGTATCCTGAGTAACCGTTACGCCGCCGCCGTTCGGGCCGAAGCCATCCGGATTCACTGGTGGCGCTTCAAATGAATACACCAGTTGGGCCTTTGCCGTGGCCGCAGATAGAAGGATCGCAGCCATCGCGACCGCAACGAACGCATTTCTCATGTTGAATCTCCCAAGTTTGGTGAAAGTGATCATTGGCAATCTCTAAGGTTTGAGTCGAAGACTCGATGGAAACAAGAATTCAGACCGCGAGGCGCGTTCGCTTTCCAGCGACGATCGCGCCGATTGCGACGCATAACAAGACCATGGATGTCGGTTCGGGCACCGCCGCACTGCCCAATACACTACCGCTGCCCGAGGTGTTGCCGAACGCATTTCGCCAGGCGGTGTAATCTGCGTCGCTGACGGTGCCGACGTCGGCGATTTCATTCTGCAACGGTCCGCCATTGCGCCAGAGGACATAGTCGGCCATATCGACGACGCCGTTGCCATTGTAATCACCGGGAACTCCCGCCGGAGTCGTTCCGAAACGAATGTTATCGATATATACCGTTAGCGGAAACGCGGCGCCGCCAGTCTTATTAAAATAGAATTGGAAACCCGTGGGAATGATATCGTTCGGGCCGCTACCGATTGTGCCGAAGAGGTCGTTAAAGGATTTGATTCCGCCCGTAGTACTAAAAGGATCGCTGAGCTGGGTGAGATCGATTCGAAGATCGCGGTAAGTGCCGGGGGCCCGGCCATCGATGGGAATTTCGGTCACGCCACGATTTTCCAGTTGCGCGCTGACCGCCACTTGTCCACCGGGGAAGTCGGGCTGAGTAACACCGAAAATAGTCACGCCGATGCGGGCAAAGCCGGTGTAATCTGGCGGGGGAGTTGGATTTGGAACGCCGAACTGTTGGGTGATCGTCATATCGAAGGTGACGTGATCGAGTCCGGGGGGATCGCCGACGATCGCGGGATCGAGACTGTTCGTTAGTGCACCGGCGAAAGTCTGGCCACCAACCTCGTCAATGCGCATTGAATGCGTACCGTCGGTGGCGCCGATGGTGTCTTGCGTGACCGTAATTCCCCCGCCATTGCCAGCAAAACCTTGCAGATCGTTTTCGAACGAGTAGGCCAGGGTATCTGAGGCGAAGGAGATGCTCGCCGAAGCGAGAAGGACGATTGCGGGCGAAAAGATGAGCGCCGCGCGGGAGAACAGCGATATGCTGAAGTAAGTGGGCCGGAGATTTGTATTCATTATGCCTAGCTCCGTCGCGATATCATTCGTGGTAGCGGATCCACCAATGCCAAACGCTATTTATATCAGAGTGTTAAATAATTGCAACATTTTTGAAAGAAGATTTTAAAAATGTCGAAGGGAGGGGCTCTCGGGGGCGGCAATCGACTCCGCAGCACAGCGGATGTTACCGCCGTTCGACCCCCTTATGGCTGAAGTGCCTTGTTTTGCCGAGCGAGCCCACTAAATTGCGTTTGACTTTCTGGTTGCTGACACGCCGTCATACGCCCTAAAGGCGAAAAGTCTGGGGAGGAAATAAAAAGTTTAATTGACAGATATATTCAATATCATTTAAGATATTGCGAGTTGTAGTGGGAAACCGCGAGTCGCGTGCGCTAAATCGCAGTTTGGATGCGAATCGATGCTTGAGCATGTATTTACGAAGATAATTACTCGAGTGGTTGTTCGTTTATTTGAAACGTGCTTTCGGGCACGCGTCTGCTCACTTAAGAGCATCGTGACGGCAGCGTGCCTATTTGCATTAGTCTTAGTTTCGGGGTGCGGTCCACATTCCGATCGTTTTGCTCTGAATGGCAAGGTGACGTTGGATGGCACGCCTTTGGATAACGGTTCGATGCGGTTTTCGTCTACCGGCGGTGCCAAAACGGGCGGTGCCAAGATGTATGCTGTCGGCGCGTTGATAAAAGACGGCGAATACCACATACCACAGGACAAGGGATTGCCGCCGGGAACTTATCGAGTGGAGATTACGGCGGCGGACACGAAGAGTCCCCCAAAGCTCCAACGGGCTGCCCCTGGCGACCCGGCTATGATGACGACGCCGGATAGAATACCGCCGGATTTCAACACGGAAAGCAAACATACGGTCGAAGTGAGCGCAAGCAGCGATAACCACTTCGACTTCGACGTCGTTAGCAAGAAGT
>DATBAY010000301.1:0-22641 GCA_036271295.1 Lacipirellulaceae bacterium
GATGGCCATCGGCACGGAGCCAGTGGTCAAGATTTTCGAGCGCACGTTCATAAGCCGGTTCTCGCGGTCGGCCGGCAGCCATCACGTCGGCCGCCCGCTGGCTGGCTTCTCGCGCGATCTCCGCACCGCACTTGCGGCAGATCAGGCTGTCCGGATAGCTGGCCAGAGTGCGAAGCTGGGCGAGGATGATCGCTTCGCTAAAGTTCGAGGACTGTGCGCATTCTTCTTCAATCCAGGCCGCGATTTGGGAGACGGTGGCGAAATTATTCACGTACTGCCGGGCGATGAGATCGCGGTCCGCGGCAAGCCGCATGGCCTCGACAAGGCTGATGGCCGGCGGGTCGGGATCGAATACATCTGCTTCGGCCGCACGGCCGAGCCCACCGGCGCGGGAAGCGGCGATCGCTTCGTACGCGCACCGTGTGTCGTGGGCGGTGAGTTTGCTGAGCACCTCGGCGATTCCATCGGTTAAGGATTGGGCTTCTGGCACAGCGGCCAGTGGAGCGAGCAATAAGATTGTACCCAGATTCGTATTCGTGCCGACGACCTGCTGCGTGATCTGAACACAATCTAAAACTGTTTGGCCCACTCCCGCGGTCCAGGCATGCCTGAGGAACGGGCCAATTGCCACGGCGCTTTGAACGAACGCCGCGTAGCACGTCGCGTCGTCGAAACTTGCGCCCGGGTGCACGTTGCCCGGTTTGGGCGCTGTCGCTTCGTAAATGCAGGCGAGTGTGGCAGCGGCGTCGACTGAAAGCATAGACAAATTAGCGATTGGTGTGTGCCGGCGCGTGAGTAAACGAAGTCACATCCATTGATGTGCGATTTAGAAACGTTTTCACGAGCGCGAGCACTTCATCTGGAGCGTCTTCGACGACCCAGTGGCCGACGTCGGTGAGACGATGGGCTTCGGCATTCGGCCAAGCGGCGAGGAAGCGGTCGAGGCAATCGGGACGGAAGCACCAATCGAGCATTCCCCAAATTAAGCATGCGGGAACTGCTGCGAGTTCGGGCAGTTGGCGCTCGATATCGGCGAGCGTTTGCCAAGTGGAATCGTGCGGGCCGGTGGGAATGTCGCGGACGAACCCGTACACAGCGCGGCGGTGCTGCCAGGAGTCATAGGGAGCGAGATAACCGGCGGCGACAGCCGGATCTAGTTTTGGTTGTTTCGCGAGCGTCATTCGCAGGGCCGCGAGGCTGAAGGAGTTTGCGCCCTGTACGGTCAGGCGGCCCACAATCGGCCCGCGACAGACGCGAATTCGCCACGGGATGTAGCGTGGTGGAAACGCCGCGGTATTGAAGAGGACGATGCGGTTCAAACGCTGGCGCAAGCGGAGCATTGCGCCCAAGCCGATGGCCCCGCCCCAATCCTGCGCGACAAGGGTGACGCGTTTGAGATCGAGCTTTTCGACAAGCGCGCACAAATCATCAATTCGATTTTGCAGCGTGAAAAAGTGTGCGGGTTTTTCGCTCAGCCCACAACCAATGTGGTCGACGGCCACGCAGCGGTATTGGTCGCTTAGCGCGGAGATGAACTCGCGCCAGTGGAACGACCAGGTAGGGTTGCCGTGAACGAAAAGGCATGCGCCTCGATCGTCTGCGAGCGACGAGACAGGGCGTTCGTCGATGTAATGCATGCGGCCACAAGGGACATCCGCCCATCGCGAAACGAAGGGGTAGAGGCGCCGCCATTCGCTATTTTTACTGGGGGTCATGCACGGCGGTCTGGATGCTTGCTGCACGATGCAGGATAATAATTGTGAGCCTGGAGCCATTAAGTATCCCGCATCTTTCGGCCTACCGCCATGCCTAGCCTGACAGTCGAAAACTACGTGAAGTCGATCTACCAGCTCGCACAGGCGGCCGGCGATGGGGCGGTTGCAACGGGGCAAATTTCAGCCGCGCTCGGGGTATTGCCTGGGACAGTAACGAGCATGCTGAAAACGCTCGACGAGAGTAATCTCGCGACGTACACGCCGTACGAAGGCGTGCGGCTGACTCCTTCCGGCCGCGGGCTGGCGCTGCGCGTATTGCGCCGGCACCGGTTGATCGAACAGTTTCTCAGCCAGACGCTCAATCTCTCTTGGGATGAGGTGCATGAAGAAGCGGAGCATATGGAGCACTCGGTGAGTGATGCGCTCGTCGATCGGATCGATGCCTATCTGGGCCATCCGACGACGGATCCGCATGGTGACCCGATCCCCAAGGCGGACGGTACCGTGGCGGCGGCGGATGACCGGCCGCTTGCTGAGTGCGAGGTGGGCGATCGGTTCTGCATTGCGCGAGTGGTGGATCAGTCGTCGGCATTTTTGCGATATTTATCACAGGCGGGCGTGGTGATCGGTGCGACTGGTTCGCTGATTGCGAGCGATGCGGGTCGGGAGCGTGTCACCATTCGGTTAGGGGACGATGAAAAAACGCTCAGTCGCCAAGCGGCAACGAAACTGATGGTGCGTGAGACGGCCTAAAGAGCGTGCAAAGTATTCATCTCGCGCCGCGAGACGAATATCCTCGCGCGGAGCGAGAGGGCTACTCTACTTCGGCGTTTGGGTCAGTCCTTTGACGTCGGCCACGGCTCCGCGTACAACTGAGAAGCCGTTCGCCGCATGGGCGACCGCTGGTGAGGGGCCTCTGCAAAGGGGGCCTAACGAATCTGGTCAGGGTGGAAACACAGCAGCCATAAGTCTGCGTCTCTTTGTGTGGGGGCCTCTCACCGGCAGCCGCGTCTGATGGGAGAATTCAAAATGCAAAATGTCCATTGCAAAATGCAAAATGGCGAAGTCCACTGTTTCAAATTGCATTTTTCATTTTTCATTTTGCAATTTGCGTTCTGAGCAGCAATTTGCGGCCAGGCACTACGATGAGCGATCCTTCTGCATCCTCGCCGCCAACGACGGAACGCTACACGGTCATTGCACGTCGTTACCGCCCACAAACGTTTGAGGATTTGGTCGGCCAGGAGCATGTGGCGCGAGCGCTGCAGCAGGCGATTACGACGAACCGTGTGGGGCACGCGTATCTGTTCACGGGGGCGCGCGGGGTCGGCAAAACATCGGCCGCCCGAATTCTCGCCAAAGCTCTGAACTGCGTTCAGGGCCCGACGCCAACTCCGTGTAATGAATGTGACATTTGCCGGCGCGTCAGCACGGGCGAAGATGTCGACGTGCTTGAAATCGATGGTGCCAGCAACCGTGGCATCGACGAGATTCGCCAGCTCCGCCAGAACGTGGCCGTACGGCCGAGCCGTGACCGGTACAAGATTTACATCATCGACGAAGTTCATATGCTCACGAAGGAGGCGTTCAACGCGCTTCTGAAGACGCTCGAAGAGCCGCCGGAGCATGTGAAGTTCATTTTTGCAACGACCGAGCCGCACAAGATTCCGATTACGATTTTGTCGCGTTGCCAGCGGTTCGATTTCGCTGGTATCAGCGCTGGACCGATTCAAGAACGCCTGGCTCAAATTGCGGCCGCAGAGGGCGTGACCGTCGAATCCGAAGCGCTGCAAATTCTCGCAAGCCGGGCTGCCGGGTCGATGCGCGACAGCCAGTCGCTCTTGGAGCAACTCTTGGCTGCGGGTGGCGGCAAAATCACCGCGGTGGACGTGAATAACTTACTCGGCATCGCGCCCGCCGAACGATTGAGCGGGCTCGTGCGAGCGCTCGCGGATCACGACGCGCCGACCGCCTTAGCCGAACTGGATGCGGCGATTGCCAGCGGCGTTGAAGTCGGATTGCTGCTCGACCAACTCGTGGGCTACATACGCGACGTAATGGCCCTGGCGGTTGGGTGCAAGCCGGACCAGTTGTTGTACGCGTTGCCGACTCAAGCTGGAGAGGTGACGGAACTGGGCCAGCGGCTAGGCGTCGCGACGGTTTTGGCAATCGGCCAGATTCTCGATCAGACCGCGGCGCGGATGCGCGTGAGCGTTCACGGGCGGACGCTGGTCGAAATAGCTATCGTGCGAATATGCCAGCTCGGTGAACTTGATGAATTATCGGCGCTTGTCGCCGAGCTGCGCGGAACACCGGCGGACGCACCGGCTACGCGCCCCATCGGTGCTGAGAATCCTCGAACGGCAAGCGGTTCGAGCGCGAGTGGATCATGGGCGCCGCCCGCGTCAAAAAAAAACTCTGAACGGACCGCGGCCTCGTTAGCCCAGGGGCTGGCGAATGCGGTTTCTTCCGCCATCGCGTCGGCGCCAGCCCGGGTTGTCGCACCGGTCGCGCCACAGAAAATGCACTCGCCCGCCGTCAGCGATCAGATAAATGTCGATTCGAAAAAGCGCGATGGCGTGGCGGTCAACGAGTTGCTGAATGAGTCGGCCGAATCGTCGGACCTGGATGCGCCCGAAAGCGGTTCGATGCTGGCCCAATTCCAACGAGCGATGAAGCAAGGAACTACGTCACGTGCGGAAACGCAGCCGCCGAGGAAGTCGCAACGCGAGAAACTCGCGGAGGTGGCCGAGCAGCCGCTTGTGAAGCGGGCGATGGAGTTGTTCGACGTCGGGGCCGGCCAGTTTCGGTACACGCCGCCGGAAGGCGACGCAAACTAGGACTAGAGTGACAAGTCAGGCAAGGGTGAAACGTGTTTAAAGGTCTCGGCAATTTGGCGAATATCGGCGCGCTCATGAAACAGGCTCAGGAGATGAGCGGGCGGATGCAAGCGCTTCAGGAGCAGCTCAAAACGAAGCGGGCGACCGGGGCGGCCGGTGGCGGGCTGATCGAGGTCGAAGTCAACGGATTAGGAGAAGCGCTCGCCGTGCGGATTGATCCTTCGCTGATCGAAAAAGGCGAACGCGAGATGATCGAGGACCTGCTCCCAGCTGCCATCAATGCGGCCCAAACGAAGGCGAAGCAGATGCACGCGGAGGCAATGCAGGCGATTGCTGGCGAGCTCCCGATCGCCGGGCTTTCGGATGCGATGATGCAACTAGGCGGCGGAGACAAAGGCACTTCGCCGTAGCACGCGCCGCCACTTCGTTTGCGACTCGGACGCAAGGGAGCAAACTGCAGCGGACGTTGACGTTTGCGCAAAGTCAACCACTCTGGTGTGCATTCCAAGAAACATTCCCGCGCATTTCGTGCGGATTTTCCGCTGTCTATTTTCGAAGCTAGACTACAATTGGAACTGCCGGTTTGACCTCGTTCCGAGGCGAGCGGTATGTTAAAAGGCGCGAGGCGGGTCCGCCTTCACAGCGAGCGCCTGGCCACTTTTTGCTCAGGGTTCACCACGTCATTCTAGCGCACGGGCGCAGTTCGAGCGGCATTGATGCGACTTTCTCTCGGCCAACAAATGCAGATGGCTCAGAAGCAGGTGCTTGCACCGCGGATGATCCAGTCGATGGAGATTCTGCAGCTGCCACTGATGGCATTGCAGGAACGCATTGAGCAGGAGATGGAAAGCAATGAGATGCTCGAGCAGGTCGAGGTCGACGAGAATGAGCCCGAAGAGGCCTTAGCTGTCGACGAGGATGCGAACACCAGCACAACCGACATTGAGCGCGAGCTTGTCGTCAAAGATGACCGCAACAACGAAGACGACTTCGAGCGGCTCATTAACATGGCAGAGAATCTGCCAGACGATTACGAAGAGCGCAGCCGACCGTCGGCGAATCGCATTGAAGCCGAGGGGGATCGTCGCCACGACGCCATGGCCAACATGCTGGCCCGGCCCGAGACGCTCGTCGACTATCTCCATCACCAGCTTAGTTGGTTTGAGGTCGAAGAGCCGGTCCGCCGCATGGCCGACCGAATTATCTACAGCCTGGATTCGAACGGCTATTTGAAGACGCCGCTCGAAGAGTTGTTGCCGCCGATTTCGTCGGAGATGAACGGCGAACTTCAGGCCCATCGTGCGAAGCAGCTGGCGCTTGCCGAGGAAGCGCTGCGTGCAGTGCAACGGCTCGACCCGCCGGGCGTTGGTGCGCGGACGCTCAAAGAATGCCTCATGCTGCAACTGCAGCCGGGCATGTTGTATTACGACGAGCTGCGGAAGCTGATTGAGAATCACCTCGAAGATTTAGAGAACAATCGTCTGCCGCAAATCTCGAAGAAGACCGGCATGTCGATCGAGAAGATCCAAGAAGTGTGGAACGAGCTGCGCAAGCTTAAGCCGAAGCCGGGCGCGGACTTCACCGCGACGACGGCTCCCACGGTGACGCCGGACGTGTTTGTCGAACGCGATGACAACGGCAAATACCAGGTACGGCTGGAAGACGGCCAGTTGCCGTCGCTGTACATTAGCCCGCACTATCGCAAACTGCTACGTGACGAGAGCACCGATGCGGCCACGCGTGAATATATCAAGCGCAAGGTGAATTCGGCCCAGTGGTTGATTGAGTCAATTGAACAGCGCCGCAGCACGCTCACCCGCGTTTCGCAGGCGATTGTCGATCACCAGACGAAGTTTTTGGATGACGGTCCGGACCACATCGAACCGCTGAAAATGCAGCAAATCGCCGATCGCGTTGGCGTGCATGTGACGACGGTCAGCCGAGCCGTCGACGACAAATGGATGCAGACGCCGCGCGGCATTTTCCCGCTGAAGCGGTTCTTCGTTGGCGGCACCACGGCGGCCGATGGTGAGGAAGTCGCTTGGGATCGCGTGCGCATCAAGCTGCAAGAAATCATCGACAATGAAGACAAGAAGTCGCCGCTTTCGGACGACGCAATTGTCGAAGAGCTGGGCAAGGCCGGCATTACGGTCGCTCGCCGCACGGTCACGAAGTACCGCAAAGCGATGAATATCCCCAGCTCGCGTGGCCGCCGCGATTGGACGAAGGGCGAGAAGTAGTTTCGCTGTCTCGCGCTACTGCTGGTCCTTCACGCCGCGAATCTTAAAGTCGTAAAGATTCTTGACTTCTTTGGCCGGCTTTGCCGCTAGGTTTGAGAATTGCGATTTGAGCGCATCCGGTGCATCTACCGCTGGCGCGGTGAGAAGCCGAAATTTATGTTCCAAGTACGCTGCCAATTTGGACGCATCAGCGCGGGCGTGTCCTTGCGGGTACATCACCAGGCCGCTTGTCAGCGGGCCTAACTTTGCGTGCGATAGTTCGATCGTCGTGGGGATGCCATCGGGATACTTGCGGTCGTAATCGGCCCCGCCATGGCGAAAGTCGATTCGTTGCATTAGCTTTCGCGTGAGCGGGTGAAACAGCGCCGAATTATCCTCGGCGTAGTCCGCGGGAGCGAGCATCAGGCGCCGCCAACCGTCCTTGCCATCCCACCCAGTTTGTCGCGATTCGAACGCTTTGCGTAGCAGTGTGGCGACGATGTACAGCATCGAGTGATCCGCGCTTTGACGAGTGTGCGGGTCGCGCTTCGCCGGGTCGCCGATGATGCTGAACGCTGGCTCATAGATGAGAATCCGCATGTCGAGCAGTTGCTCGGGATCATCCAGCAACCGCGGGTCGGAGGCGATTAGATCGATTACTCCTTGAATGGCTCCGGCCGATTGATGTTCGTACAAGCCGAGCTTGAAGTGCATGCCCATGACGGCGAAGTCGTCACCTTCGGTCGCGAGGGCTAAATCGAAGGGACTGACGTCTGCTTCAGCGGGCTTTTCGAACAAGCAGAAAATCGCTTGCGGATTGCGGATAATGTCTGCTGGCCCGATGAACCCCCGCATTGCTCGCCGCATGCTCAGCACGGCGACTTCGGTGCTGATGGCGGCTGAGGCGCCTTTCGAATCGGAAAGCTGATGGCCGGCCCGAATTGCGCGGAATGGAATGTAATGGGCGACCACGAGCCCGATGGCCGATTCGATTTGCTCAGGCGTCGCTCCTAAGATCGCCCCATAGACTGCAACTGATGCGATTGCGCCATGCACGACATGATCGATCTTGTAGTTCTTGAGTGCGAAGACTTCAGCGAGCCGGCCGCGAATTTCGTCGAGGGCGACCATGGCTACGAGCAATTGCCGGCCGTTCAAACCCGCGAGTTGAGCTGCGGCCACCGCGGCCGGGTAGAAATCGTTGTGGCCGAACTCACCTGCCGTAGCGCCGCGCTGCGGGTTGTAGCCGAAGTTCGTACCGTTGGAGTCCCATTCGCGTACGGCGGATGAACAGGCAAGCACCGCTTTTTCGGGCGCTACACAAATCGCGCTGCCGAACATCGGCACGCCTCGTCGAGGCGGAGAGGTGCGATATTCCAAGGCTTCTTGCCGGAGCAATGTGGGAGCATTCGCGCCGGCAGAGAGCGCGCTCACGCCGCAGGCGACGCTATCCAGGTGGAACTGTTCGACACGCTCGAGGACCGCGTCGCTCGGGCCGGGATGCCGGCCGTTGATCGTGCTGAGCGCGTACTCGGCGATGCCGCGCGCCTGGTTGGTGTCGCGAGCAAGAGTAACAAATTGGTTCATAGTGGTGGTTCTCAGAAACTGCGACGGCCGGAACGTACTCATCTCGCTCCGCGAGACGAAATCTCTTCGCGCGGAGCGAGAGGTCTACTGTAGGCGGCTCGCGGCCCCTACAATGTCCCGGATTATCGCCACCATGCGACCAGGGTCAACCTTCGTGGATAGCATCGAGTCCGAAACCGCCGAGCCGAACTTTCCGCCGCTGACGGAGGAGCTTGCGGCTGCGCTTGTGGCGAACCAAATCGCGGCCACGTCGGAACAAGTCGAACTGCTCGATCAATACCGCCGGCTGCTGTGGTTGTGGAATGTGCGGATGAATCTCACGCGGCACACGACGCTCGATAAATTCGTCGGCCGGGATGTGGTCGACAGTTACGAACTGAGCAAGCGGCTCGAAAAGGGATCGCGGATCCTCGATGTGGGCACGGGCGGCGGTGTGCCTGGCGTTGTCCTGGCGATTTTGCGGCCCGATCTTTCGGTGAGCCTGAGTGATTCCACGCAAAAAAAGGCGCGGGCTGTAGACGAAATGGTCGGCGAACTGGGCCTGCCGGTGCGAGTGTTTCCGAATCGCGCCGAAGAGGTTTTAGAAATCACGACATTCGACGTGCTGACAGCTCGGGCGCTGGCGCCGCTTGCCAAAGTGCTCACGTGGCTCCGGCCCCATTGGGATGCATTCGACGAACTGCTGATGATCAAAGGGCCATCGTGGACCGAGGAGCAAGAAGGGGCTCGGCAGGCCGGATTGATGAAAAACTTGCAGCTTAAGAAGGCCGCGACGTATCGCGCCCCAATTACCGGTGCGGAAAGCGTGATCTTGAGCATTCGCCGCTGCGAATGACCCGGTTTGCCAGGGGTAGTTTACGGAACGAAAAAAACCCGTACATTAGGGTGCGAGCGGATATTAAATACCGCATCGAATTATCGGTGACATAGAAAACATAAAGGGGATCAATCGTGGCGAAAGAAGAAGCACCCGAGGGCGATCAGGCAAAAGCAGCAGCCCCCCAGGACCAAGTACGAACCCACGTTGAAGTAAATGACAAGAACGCGGTTTGCTTGTATGCCAATTTCTGCCGTGTGACGGGCACGCCGGAAGAGCTGATCCTCGATTTCGGTCTCAATGCGCAACCGTTCGGCGTGCCCACCGAGCCCGTCGACGTGAAGCAGCGGATCGTGACCAACTATTTCACGGCAAAGCGGATGCTGCAGGCGCTCCACATGTCGGTCCAACGACACGAATCCGCGTTTGGCGTGTTGGAAACCGACGTTCAGAAGCGCGTTGTCGGGAACCGGGCCGGTCGGCCGCAGGCGAGCTAGGCGGCTTTAGCAAAACCTGGTTGTAGGAGGGGTCGCTGACCCCAATGTTTGGCCAAGCCGCGACGATGTGCGCGGTGGCGAAATCGGTGTCGGAGACGCCTCCCACATTGATTTCCTGCCAAGCCAGATGCGACGAGTTATTGGCGTTTTAGACGCAAGCCGTTGCATGCCCAGGGGCCGGAATCTGAAAATCGGCAGCGTGGACTGCTCTTAGAAATCCCGCGGTATCAGCTTGAGATCGAGCGCGAAAACGTACAGCATCAAGCTGACAATCAGCACGAAACCGATGGTGTGCAACGCGACCACGAATTTTTCATTCGCTGGCCGGCCTCGAAGACCCTCATAAGCCAGGAACACCAAGTGCCCGCCATCGAGGAGCGGAATCGGCAGCAGGTTGAGCACCGCCAGGTTCGCGCTGAACGTCGTCAAAAAAATCAGCAACGTCGCGAGACCTTCCGCAGCCGAATAACCAGCGGCTTTGGCGATCATTACAGGCCCACCGAGAGCCGACATCGGAACTTGCGTGCCGAGCTTGCGGAGGAAGCGGAACACCATGGTTAACGCGTCGGTGGTTTCGTGCCAGCCGTAACGCACTTGCTCGCTGAATGATGCTGCGATTCGAACCCGCTCGATCGGTTGCAAGCAGAACCCGCGGGCGGCGACGTAGGCGTCTTCGGCCGCGGTAGGCTTGACTGCAACTTTGCGTGGCTCTTCGTTTCCGCGCACCACGGTTAGTTCGACATCCGCATCTTTCGGCAGAAACTGAATCTCATCGAGCACGGTCGGCCAGTTGGGCTCCGGGCGCGAAACGGCAGAGCTGCCAAAAAGTTTTCGGATGAGCGCCGCCAGCCCCGTGGGCGGATCGGTCATGAGTTTTACGACGAACGGTTCGGGAGTTTTGCCGCTGGCGTCTTTGGGAAATGTGATCTTAGCCGATGTTATTCGGTCGCCCGAAGTTAAGCCCGCGGGGGTCGCACTCGCCGCTCCGACCGCGGCAATTTCGTTCGTCACCTGGTAAGCAATGCCAATCTCGTTCGCCGCCAGCGGCACACCGAATGGCCGCGGCGGATAGACCATATCGAACGATTGCGGAATGTGTGGCTGCACTTCAACAGTCACATCGTTCGGATTCTTATCCCCCGCGCTGCGCTCGATGGTGATTTTTACAGGTCGCCCTTCCTTCGCGGCCCGATCGAGATAGTTGGGCAGCGTTTGCGCCGTCCAAATTTCGCCCGGATTCGAGCCTTCGCCTGGATTCCTTCCATCGACCATCCGCAGGACATCTCCAGCCGCCAAACCGGCCTTGGCCGCAGGCGAATTGTCTTGCACTGCAGTGATCGGCCCGAGCTGCATCCGGAAGTCGAACTTTTGCAGGGCCTGTGTGGGAACCTCGAACGTCAACTCGGTGGCTGAATCAGGCTCGCTGCCCTTGGCGGTCGTCTCACCCGTGCGGCGGACGGCGACTTTCAATGCTTCCGAGGGATGCTTGGCCAGCTCGGCGGCGAACTCGCGATAGTCTTTCACGGGCACATCGCCGACGCGGATGATTTCATCGCCTGCCTTAAACTTTGCATCGTCTTCCTTGATGCCCGTCGAGGGAGCTATCAACTTGGCCCGTCCTGCCGGCGAGCTTTCCACAACCGGCTGTCCTTCGAACAGCTTCAAAGACTGCGGACCGCCCAGCCCAATTGTGGCGAGCCGGCCATCTTCTTGTTGCGGCTTGAGCGGCACGTCGACAATCGATCCATCTGCGGCCCGGCGGACGCGCGTTTGAATTCCGTGCTGCAAATCGCCCAGCGTTACGTCCCCTTTCAATTGCATGAACGTGGGGTCGACCGTGTTGTTGATCTGCACAATCTCATCACCCGGTTCGATGCCTGCTTTCCAAGCCGGTGAGCCAGGGACGGTTTCGGAAACGATCGACGGCACGTAGTTCACACCCATGCCATAGGCAATGACCGCAAAGATGAACGCAAAGATCACGTTCATAATGACACCGGCTGAAATGATCGCCATGCGTTGGGGCACGCTTTTGGCCAGGTAGCTGCGGCGATCCACGTAATACGTTTCGCCGTTGGGGCCTTTGATCGGCACAGCGTTCGTGCTTTGTGCCTCGACCTGCGACTTCTGCATTTGTTCGGCGATATGCGCGGGGTCATCATCCTGCCCGAGCATTTTCACGTAGCCGCCGAGCGGCAGAATGCCGATGCCGTACTCCGTTTCACCGACGCGCTTGCTGAGCTTGTAGCCGCCAATGTCGAAGCCAATGAAAAACTTCTCGCACTTGACGCCGCACGCCTTGGCGACGAGAAAATGCCCCAACTCGTGGACGAAAATCACCATGCCCAGGGCAATGGCAACCTTCAGTACCACGGGAACGAGCCACACGATCGTGTCCAAACTCATCATTCCGATCAAGCACATACCCAACGTGTAACCTCCAGTCGTGCCCACCGATCGAGCTCTTCCAATTTTTCCAAAGTGGGCTCCGCTTCGAAGTGGTGCGATTCGAGTACGCTGCGGCAAGCGGGCACGATTTCGGTGAAGTGCAGCTCGCCTTCCAGAAATGCTTTTACCGCAGCCTCGTTCGCGGCGTTCAATACGGCGCCCGTGGTACCGCCGGCGCGAGCACATTCGTGACCGAGCGCCAGGGCAGGGCAGCGCGCTTCATCGGCCGGCTCGAAATCCAACCGCCAGCGACGCGTCCAATCGAGCTTCGCGGCAATGCCCGGTTGCCGACTGGGATATTCGAGCGCGTATTGAATCGGCAGCTTCATATCCGGCGGACCCAACTGCGCGATCACCGAGCCATCCACAAACTCGACGAACGAATGCACCATCGATTGGGGATGAATGACGACAGAAATTTGCTCCGCCGACAGATCGAACAACCAGCGCGATTCGATAATCTCGAGCGCTTTGTTCATCATCGTCGCCGAGTCGACCGTAATCTTGGGACCCATATCCCAGGTCGGATGTGCGAGGGCGTCGTCCACCGTCACTTGTTTCAACTGCTCGAGCGAGAGTTCGCGGAACGGTCCACCGCTCGCCGTGAGCACGATTCGCCGCACTTCCTCGAGTCTGCCAGCCTTCAGCACTTGAAAAATCGCGCTATGTTCACTGTCCACGGGTACGATGGTTCCGCCGCACTCGGCAGCCAGCTGCTTCACCAAACCGCCGGCCATCACCAGGGTTTCCTTGTTTGCCAGGGCGACCGTTTTGCCCGCATTCAGAGCGGCCCAAGTGCTCGGCAGACCGGCGCTGCCAACGATCGCCGCAAGTACGATATCGACTTCCTCCGCCGCGGCTACTTGCGTCAGCGCTGCGCTGCCGACGAGCAGCTCCGTCGCCTTTGGCAAGTCAATCCAATCGAATTGGCGGGCCAGCTTTTCATCGGTGGCGACGACCCACCGCGGCTTAAATCGCTGCGCTTGTTCGAGGAGCTCCGGCAACTTGCAGTTTGCGCTGAGCGCCGCCGCGCGGAGTCGGCCTTCACTCGCGGCGATCACTTCCAACGCGTTGGTGCCGATGCTTCCCGTGGAACCGAAGACTGCGACATTTTTCACGGCAGTTGGCATCGGTCCAGTTCGTGTCGAAAAAAGTGCGAAACGGGTCGAACATCCGAACAGGTCCGGGAAGTGTCCGCTGGACACGTTCGTGCCGATTTTGCCGCCGCCGCCACGTCGCGAATTTCAGCCATCTCACGAAGTACAGTTTTAATGATGGTAGCGGCCAAGCACGTCTTGCATGTCGAATGGAAACGGGCAAATGCGGCGAACAGGCCATTCTATGAATCTATGTCGTTGCCAGCAAGCGGAACTCGCTGGCATTGCAGCGGTGCGGTTGACTTCCTGTTCGTTGTTTTTTCGGCCTCAGACACCTACGATAGAGTTTGTTAGCTCCTTCCCGGCATCGTGAAAAAGCTGCGAGAGCTTAGGCAACACGCATTCTCCGACTGCCCGCCTGGTAGTGTTCGAACTCGCCGCCGACTTATCCACTCCAAAGCCGACCTTACATGGAAAAAGATCAAAAGTCCCCATCTTCGAATGACCGCTCGACGGACAAGAAACCACCGCAAACCGGCGGCGGCAATCTCGTTTGGTACATGCTTGGGCTCGGCGTGCTATTGCTGTTGATGGTCACGCTATTCAACAGCACCAACGATTTCCGGCCTGGTTGGAGCGATTTGATCAAGCTCATCGACGCCTCGGGCAAAAACGGTTCAGGCGCCGTCGATATCGTCGACAATACGAATGCGCAAGGCGCGCGGCTGCGAATTTCCGATTTGTCAGACATCCAGATCGGCACGTCCGAAGTGCGAGCCAAGGTTTCTCGTCAGCGGCTTAAGGCCAGCACGGCCCACGCGGATGGCGAGGTCACCTACGAGCCCACTGGCGATAAAGAGAAAAACGTCGAGCTGCGGGTGGACCGATTGCCCGAAGAAAAGCAGCTCGCCGATTTGCTGTTGAAGCAAGGGCTCGATTTCCGCATCGCAGGGCCGCCGAACCCGCTGCTCAACTACATCCCATTGCTGTTGATGACCGGCCTGTTGGTGATGCTGTTCGTCTTCATGGTCCGCCGGATGGGCGGCGCCGGGTCGCCGATGGCTTTCGGCCGCAGCCGCGGTCGGTTGTTTGCCCAGGAAGATATTGAAATCACGTTCGAAGACGTGGCCGGCATCGACGAAGCGGTCGACGAACTCCGCGAAGTTGTCGAGTTCCTAAAGACGCCGGAAAAATACCAGCTCCTCGGTGGCCGCATTCCGAAAGGCGTGCTTCTTGTCGGCCCACCAGGAACCGGCAAAACGCTGCTCGCCAAAGCCGTGGCCGGCGAAGCCGGCGTCCCGTTCTTCAGCCTCAGCGGTTCGGACTTTGTCGAAATGTTCGTCGGCGTGGGCGCCGCACGCGTCCGGGATATGTTCCAGCAAGCCGAGCAAAAAGCTCCGTGCATTATCTTCATCGATGAACTCGATGCGCTCGGCAAAACGCGCGGCAGTGGCAATATCGGCGGCCACGACGAGCGTGAGCAAACGCTCAATGCCCTGCTCGTCGAAATGGACGGCTTCAACTCGAATAACGGCGTCATCGTCATGGGCGCTACGAACCGCCCGGAAACGCTCGATGCCGCGCTCCTTCGGCCTGGTCGGTTCGATCGGCACGTGCTGGTCGATCGGCCGGATGTTGCCGGGCGCCAAGAGATTATCGAAGTCCATCTGCAAAATATCAAAGTTGACACCGACGTTGACGCCAAGTCGCTCGCGTCGATCACCAGCGGATTTGTCGGCGCCGATCTGGCCAACATGGTGAACGAAGCGGCGTTGCTGGCTGCTCGCAACGGGAACAAAGTCGTTACGATGGCCGACTTCCACGAGGCGGTCGAGCGGGCCAGCATTGGCCTCGAAAAGAAGAGCCGCATCATCCACGACGAGGAGAAGCTGCGGCTCGCTTACCACGAGGCGGGCCACGCACTCGTCGCCTATTCGCTGCCAAACACCGACCCGGTTCACAAGGTCTCGATCATTCCACGCGGCCTGAGCGCCTTGGGCTACATGCAGCAACGGCCAGAACGCGACCGGTATATCGTCACCCGCGGCCAGCTTGTGGCCAGCATTCAGGTCGCGCTGGCTGGCACGATCTCTGAAGAATTGATCTTCAGCGACGTCGGCACCGGCGCCAGCAACGACCTCGAACGTGCCACCGAAATCGCCCGCAGCATGGTCATGGACTACGGCATGAGCCGCATGGGCAGGATCAACTACCGCGAGAGCAACCGCAATCCGTTCATTTACAGCGGCATGGAAGGTGGCCGTGTGCAACATCACAGCGAGCAAACGGCTCGCGAAATCGATCAGGAAGTGAAACGGATTCTTGATGAAGCGCTCGAAAGCACGCGCCATATTCTCGAATCTCGCAAAGCGGCCCTAGTTGCGGTCAGCGAGCAGCTCATCAAACAGGAAGTGATCGACGCGATCGAGCTCAAGCGGATCGTGGAAGAGAATTCGCCCAGTCCGATGATCGTGCCCGGCACTAGCGCCGAGAGCATTCGCCGCGCGCCCACACCCGGCCGGATCGGTAAGGATATCGATCCTTCGGAAATGGAACGTGCCGAAGGCGAATGATGTTGCCTAACGGCTCACCCGCAGCATCGCGATGCGTACTTTTTTTCACAAGACATCGCATTGATCGCTCGCCCGGTCCGCCGGCGGAACAATCATCGCAAGATGCACCGGGGGTGCACAGTTAACAACGGCGACGTCTTTATTGCGAGCGGCCCAGTTACCGGTGGAAGCATTTGTTCCACGGCACGAATTTGGCGCGGACCTCCAGTCCCCGTTATTGTCGGCGCCACAAGCAAGTAAACCCCGCGCCAGAACTGGCCAGGCCGAAAATCGTGTAGAGTTCCATCCGAGACCCTCCTGCAACGAGTATGGCTTCGGGAGTGGTGACGCTTTCGGCGACCCAAAAGAGCGGTCGCAAAAGATGATTTTACTCCCGTCACGCAATAGACGCATGCCAACGTCGTAAGCAGAATGAAAACTCTTCTTCGTTCTGCAAAACGCCGGACCGGCCCATTGATTTGTTTTCAACTTGCAATGCGTTTTACAGGTGCCCTATTGATCGCCGTCGGCCTCACGTTATTGCTTGTGTCGATGCTAATGCCGAATGTGCCGGCCGTAACGGCTATGGCGATCGTCGCCTGCGGGGCGACTCAATCGACCCTCGCGCGCGGTGAGCGATCGCCTGCATTGCCGACGATTATGCTCCTGCACGCGGGGGTGTATCTTAGCCTGTATGCAACGTTCGTCTGCGCGGTTCTCTACACGCCACACGCGGCCCTCACACACGTATTGGGTTGGCCAGCCGCCTTCGACCTAGGCCTCAGCATCGTACCGATGGCAGCGGCCCTGCAATTGGTTGGTGCTTCTTTGAGAACCACGGCCGATTCTCGGCAATAATCGCTCCAATCGATTCAATCGCCACCGTGCTTCAGAAACGCCAGTGAAGCGGCCATGGCCGGCGTTTGACCCGCCGCGGAAGTGAACTACCTTTCCATTGGATAGCCCACGCGGGCGATCCAACATCGAGCGACATTCGCGGGCACGGGCATGACGCCGCCTTCGTCGCACGGTGCTCCTCACGCACGTCCGATTCGCCGCCTCGCCTGGTGCGAGGTTCGTCTTATCTTTGCACCGATTTAGGTGCTCGCGTTAGAGGGGTCGCCGTGAAGAAGCCAGCTCATAGCTCGCGTCGTTTGACGTATGAAGATTTGGAACGCCGCGAAATGATGGCCGTTACCGGGGCGCTCAATGCGGCCGGGGCGCTCAACATCACCGGGTCGCAGTACTCAGACAATCTCAAGTTCTATCAATCGGGCGGCGTCATTACGCTCACTGGCGTCGGCTCCTGGTCGGCAGCCAGCGTGAAATCGATCTCGATTGACATGGGAGTTGGCGTCGACTCGGTCTCGTTCGTTACGCCGAGCGGCACGGCGGAAAAAATCCTCAAAGAGATCACGATCAAATCGAGCGCCGGCCAAGATACAGCACATTTCGACGGGCACGACGTGTCGCTCGCCAATGGTACCGGGCACACGTTTCACGTTGCACCGGGCGGCGTAGCAACCGTGGATGGCGTTTCGCTCAACTGGAGTATGGGCGGCTCGCCTGCTGTGCCCACACCAACCCCGACGCCAACTCCATCTCCCACGCCGACGCCGACGCCGACGCCGAACGTGACACCGTCGGTTACGCCAAATCCGGCGCCCGCACCCCCCGCCTACGTGCCCAACTGGTTTGATAATATCGCCGATGCCGCGCTCCGCTCGCTCGGTCACAACCTGTACTTGGATGGCAAAATTGACCGCAACGATATGATGGCGTTGCTGCGAAATGCCGAAGACGGAAACGTCATCGACCTTACCGAATTCAACGATCTCAAAGCAATCGTTGGCAACCCAGCCCTTTTCGGCGGCCTCGACTACGTCGACCAGCTCGCGTCGGACGTCGTTGCCGGCAACGCCGCGAACGCCCATGTGGTCGGCATTACGCTGGGCAATCTGGCTCCGAATTCGTCGTCGCTCCAAATGGAGCACCTAATCAACAAGTGGTTCCTAGGTCTCGACCACCCGACGGCCGGCGGCGCGTATCGGCTCACCGCGGGCCAGTTGTTCGTCGGTGGCGCCGCCTATACCGATATCGATCAGGGCTACTTGGGGGACTGCTATTTTGTGTCGACGCTCGCGGAAACGGCGCTCAAGAACCCCGCCGTCATCGCCAACATGTTCATCGTGAATGGCGACGGCACGTACACCGTGCGGTTCTTCAATAACGGTAAGCCGCAGTATGTAACTGTCGACTCGTATTTGCCGACAGACGGAAGCGGACGGCTGATCTATGCCAGCGTCGGTTCAATGTACAACAACGCCGGCAATGAGTTGTGGGTGGCGCTCGCCGAGAAGGCCTACGCGCAACTGAACGAGATTGGCTTCGTTCGACCGGGCCTCTCGGGCAATGGCCAGAATTCGTACGCGGCGATCGAAGGCGGTTACATTAACTCTGCCCAAAGTCAAATCACCGGACTTTCCACGGTGTCTTTTACAGCGACAACGGGCACGACCAGCTTCCAAGCCTTCGTTACGGCATATAACCAAGGCAAAGAAATTGGCTTCGCGTCGAAAACGACTCCCGCTTCCACCGCCGTCGTCGGCAGCCATGCGTACGCTGTCGTCGGCTACGACGCGGCGCACCAGACCGTCACTCTTTACAACCCTTGGGGCATTCAGTACGGGCTGGTAACGCTGAACTGGGCGCAGATTCAGGCCAACTTCTCGTACTTCGATCACACGGCCTAGAACGATCGCCTCATACAACCGGGGGCTAGCGCCCGCCGGCTGATACCGATCAGCCGCAGGGCGCTAGCCCTTGGTTTCGTCATTCGCGGCCATTTACTCCGAACTGGGCTCTGCTTCTCCCCACACTGTGAGCACGAGCCTCCGCCTGCCTCCATGCCGCCGGTGTTCGCACAGGTAGATTCCCTGCCAAGTGCCGAGGCACAATTTACCTCCCGCGATGGGCACCGACACGCTGCTCCCTAAAAGGGCCGCTTTCACATGGGCCGGCATGTCATCCGGCCCTTCGCACGTGTGCCGATAGGGAAAATCCTCCGGCGCGATGGCGGCAAATGAGCTCTCCAAGTCCGCCGGCACGTCGGGGTCGGCATTCTCATTGATCGTGAGCGATGCGGACGTGTGCTGGATGAATACGTGCAGCAGGCCCGTGCTAATTCGCTCAATCTCCGGCACGGCGGCGAGCACTTCCTGCGTGATGAGGTGAAATCCGCGACTTACGGCGGGCAGGGCGATTTGCCGTTGGATCCATGCCATGGTGGGTTACCGCCGGTCGGGGCCAAAGGCGCTGACTCTCGCGATTTTAAATAAAAAGTCCTGTTTTGCGCGAACCTTCGGGTGTCGTGCACCATACTAATAGAGGCTGGGGTTCAAAATGCGCCTATTTTTAGGCCTGGAATTGGCCGTTTCGACCGCCTCCAGTTGCCTAGGCCGCAAGGTTTTACGGCAACCGAGGTGAGAGAGCGGTTTTGTCAGGTTTTGCCGTGTTAAAAAACTTGACTTTGGATATCAGTCGACAATAATCGTTTGTTCAAGGCTGTGTCAAAGCTGCCTGGGCCGGCCGCCTACCATGACGCATCCCACCTAGAGTTACTACGTTTGGCCGGCAGGATTTTGGATTCTCCGATAAGCGGCGACTGGATGCCCGCTCGTTAGCGTTACGAAACGCGGCGAACTCGATCTACAAACCTTAAGGAGTTTAATACGATGCCCGATCCGACTTTAAAAAATGTTTTCGAGGCCATCCTCAAGTATGGTCACGATGAGGATTTCGCTCCGAAGAACGATGAGGCTTTTAAGGCCACCCAAGCCCCAGCTGGTACCCGCGAGAAGCTTGAAGTTCTTGCCGATCGCGTTCGCCGCGGTCAACCCCTGTGGCACGATGATGATCGTGCGGACTACAGCGGTTTGACCGGCGCGATCCGACCTCGCGACTAAACGTCACGAAGACACCTCCCAAAGGTGTGGGCCACCAAAAAAGCACTAACGCCGTCGCAGCCTCACCCTGGCTGCGACGGCGTTGTTTTTTGCTCTTCCCGCTCCGCGGCACGCGCTTCCCCCGTTAGACGCTTTCCCCTTTAAGCAGAGTGCCGCAGCGCGACCGGCTCGACAATCGCTGCCAACTCCTTCACCACGGCCACCTCATGTACTTCGAGCTCGTCCCGGAGCACAAGTACATTCGCTGGCGCCTCAATGCCCACCCTCACCTTGTCACCCGAGATTTTTACGATCGTGATAACGATCGAATCTCCCAGCCGAATGCGCTGGGATTCCTTTCTGGAAAGAACAAGCATTGCGAACCTCCGTGTATAAATATCAGGCAGTGTAACTTTGTATAGTTATCTGCCAGTTGGCCATCCTGGTCAAGTCCGTCCCGATCGGCGGACGGTATAAACTGTACGATCCTTCCCCTGGGGAGCGACGTCGAACGCGGCGTTCTTGTGTGTCGCTCGTGCGTCCACCGCAAACTATTGTGGCGAGCCGACCAACTGGTCGATGCTCGGCGGTGCTATCAACTGCGTTTTACGGAAGCGTTCGCCTCGCGATCCGTAGAACAGTATTGTGTTGCTGTCAGTCTCCCAGATCGCTGCTAGGTACAGCGAACGGGGCCCATAAAGGCAAAAGTGCACGCCGCAGGGCGCCCCCTCCCGGACCAGCACTTTTTCGCATAAAGGAAATGAATTGGCTTCGAGTCGATCCTTTTCGCACAGAGTTTCAGTTATGTAACGTCGTATGGCATGTAAGTCATCAAGCCGCTGAGTTTCAGTGGGCATGAGGAACCAAGCCCTTTATGTTTATGAATTTTCGATATGATCGATAATGATTCCTGTGCGGAGTATTCGGCGCGTACCCGTAGCCCGAAGAGCTACATGAATGAATCCGCCTGACTGGTCATGCCGGATAAAGACGCGCCGAAGCGAACCTGCCAGATTCGTGTCGTCGCTCGTAGGGAATGCCGGTCCCAAGTCTGAAAGATAGCCGCACCGTACCGTCCGCATAAAATATATCGGTCGGTGAACCGGCGCACTTTCGGTTGACTTGGAGATTTGTGAAGACCGGATGAACTCGCGCGCACGGTTTGTAACGACGCCATCGTTCATGACGCATGAACTACTCGCGCGTGCGATTTAATTTGCGAGGTTCACACGCTGTTGCGCATGCGCGCGATCGCCGTGCGCACCCTGGAAAAAGTTCGTGAAACATTTCCGCGCAATGTTTCACTGCGGAAAAATTCCCGCGCCGAACGAATCGCTCGGTATTGGCGGCGTGGGCGTGGGCGGCGCTCGCAAATCGCTTCCGTCATCGCGCTGATAGTGCGGTTTCCCCGGTGCTTCCGGAGTTTTTACCGACTTCGCGCTCCGCGCATGCGGCTGGGTCTCCGGATAGGGATGCGCGTTATCGAAGCGCATCGGCTTCGCACGCGGGGCATCGGTGTACTCGAAGTCGAAATCATCGTAACGTGAAACATATCCGGGCTGCTTCGCGCGCTCGATCTCTTCGAGGTACTCGCTCACCACGACATCTTGAATCATCTCGCGGCAAAACGAGTTGATCGGGTGCGCGATATCCGCATAAAGCTTCGCGCGCCCGTCGGCATCTTTGGGCGCCCGCGAGTCACTGAGCCGCTTCCCGCACTGGTTGCAGTATTGGGCTCGCAGGTGGTTTTTCATGCCACAGCCCGGGCAGTGGGCGGTCAACTTGCGGCTGGGCATGGCCACAAATGGCCCATTCGAGCCGTCGATAATCTTCAAATCTCGAATGACAAAGCAATTGTCGAAAGTGATTGAGCAAAATGCCTTCAATCGTTCCCCGGGCTCTTCCATGAGCTTGATGCGAACCTCGGTGATTTCCACGGTGGTATCTCCTTGCGCGTCGTGCGCGACCTACTGACAACTGCGCGTGGCGTAAACTAGTCCCAGTTGCCGTGTGCGAAGAATATTTGCCAATCGCCGTGCGTGCTGCGCATGGCGACAAACGCCAAAATAGGCAGTTCCACTGCCCGAAAGCTGATGCCCTGCAAAATCTAAACTGTCAAAAGCTGCCTTCATTCGATCGACCCAAGGGGTAAGCGAACTGGCTGCCTGCTGCAAATCATTTCGCATGCGTCGGCCCCAGCGGGCGCCATTACCGCACGCCAACTCCTTGGCGACACTCGCCAGCGTGCCTTCCGGCTTCGTCGTGCCGTTGCCTGACTTCGATATTTGGGCCCGGGCACGATAGACGTCACTGGTCGCGAGGCCCACGGGCGGCTTCACCACCACAAAATGAATCGGCGAAGTGGCCGGCAGCGATTCCACCCGTTCCCCGCGCCCCCTACAAACGGCAGCGCCGCCATATAAGAAGAACGGAACATCGCTGCCAATTTCCGCGGCGATTTCCGCCAACCGATCGACGTCCCAACTTAAGCCCCAACCCCAATTCGCCAGCCGAAGCGCGGCGGCCGCATCGCTCGAACCGCCGCCGAGGCCCGCCGCAGGCGGCACCCGCTTGATCAGCTCAACCTGGGCTCCGAGCTCACAACCGCTCCGTTGTCGCAGTAATTCCAACGTTCGAACGATAATATTGTCACGGCCTTCAGGAATGGCTTCGCTTTTCGTGTCGGCCCCACCTGGGCCGCACATGCGTACCGAAAGCGTGATTTCCGGTGCGTCCCCATCATTGCTATGCTTAGTCGGCAGAAAGGCGACTGAATCGCACAATCGAATCGGAACCATAATCGTTTCCAACTCGTGGAAACCATCGTCCCGCCGGCCCAACAAATCCAGAAGGAGGTTGAGCTTGGCCGGTGCGCGAGCGATCCGCGTGAGGTTGTCCCTGCGGAAATCCATCCTTCACACCGTG
>DATBAY010000302.1:0-1610 GCA_036271295.1 Lacipirellulaceae bacterium
GCTTAAATATCCAGGGGTCCTCGTCCGAATTGGCCGGCCCGGCAATCGGCATAGCGGCAAACGTGGTGCCGAAGTCCTCCGGGTAGGTTCGCTTTGTCATCGCGGATTTCGTCGCCTCGATTTGAACAGCGATGATATAGAGCCGCGCGGACCCACTAGCCGGTGGCGGAGCACACCCCGGCGTCAGCATCGGGACGCTCGTGAGCGCGAGCGGGCCGTCGCTCTTCGACGTAAACAACGGCACCGGCCAGGATCGCGCGCAGCCCGCGAATCTCTTCGGGACACTGAAACCCGCGCCATCGAATGCGAGCGGCATAATTGGACGAAACGCTGGAGGTGCTGTGGCCAGAGCCGTCCCGCGTGCGAATGCCGCGACCAGTGCGACGACAACGATTACCGTTTTCGAAAAATGCGACATCCCTGGTCTTAGTGCGTCGTTGCTGCTCGCCGTGATCTGCCCGATCCAGCGATGAGCCTCGCACGAACTCCCGAATTTGGTTTACCTAGCACCTGAGAAAGCCCCAAGAGCGGCGGGCGGCCGTCGGAAAAGGGCCTCAGCGATTCCGGGTAAAAGTGCGGCACCGAGCGTACGTGGTCCGCACCGTTTTAGGAGGTCCGTCTGTTCAAATATCTCGTCCTCTTTACCGCAATCATTCTCGCTTTCGGAACGCAGCCAGGCTATGCCCAAACGACGAGCGGAACCCAGCCCGCCGTCACGGCGATCGACATCGCGCTGGAACCGGATGCGACGATGATCGAGCACGCGACGGCGGTCAACGCGCGCTTACGGCAGAGTTTCCCCAAAGGTACGCGCTCGATGCTAGTCACCGCCCGCACGTGACCATGCTTCAACGCTACGTCAACACGGCGGACCTCCCCAAAGTGTACGCAGCGGTTGAAAAAATTATGAACTCGAAAACTCCGGCAACGTGGAAGTTCCAAGCGTTTAAGATCGACCATGCCGTCTGGAGCGGCCTGGCGGTCACGGTTATTCTCGCCAAGCCGCCGGCGGACGTCATAGCGGCGCAGCAGGAGCTCATCGACGCGGTCGCCCCATACACCGTCGCAACCGGCACGGCGGCCGCGTTCGATACGACCCCGACCGAACCCGATATCAACGCGCCGACAATCGCGTACGTCACCGACTTCGTTCCAAAATCGACGGGCAAGAACTACATCGCGCACGTCACGTGCGGCGTCGCTTCCGTGGCATTCGTTACGACTCTGGAAGCTGAACCGTTTACCCCGTTCACGTTTTCACCCGTAGCCGTGTCGGTCTAACAACTCGGCAACTTCGGGACAGCTCGCAAAAAGCTCAAGGAATGGACGTTTACACCATGACCGATGCCGTCGTCGCCATCGATACTGCGATCGAGCCGGATGCCACGATGGTGCAGCGCTCGTTGGCCGACAACGCTCGCCTGCGCCAGAACTTTGCGCGAGGGTACAACCTCGACGAGACGCACCACGCCCACGTTTCAATGTTGCAGCGTTTCGTTCGCGAGGCCGACCTCGAAAAGGTGTATGCCGCGATCGCCGGGGCGGTTGCGACCGAGAACCCGCCCTCGTGGAAACTCAAAGCCTACAAGTACTACTATATCCCGGCGGGT
>DATBAY010000303.1:0-2177 GCA_036271295.1 Lacipirellulaceae bacterium
GAGCAGGCGCGGATCGATACGTTCACCAACTTGTACCAAGACCAGGCAACGATTCACGAGCAAGCGATCAGTGAAATCGAAGATACCGACTTCGCAGCGGAAGCGACGTCGCTGACCGAGTCGCAAACGCTCGCTCAAAGTTCGATCATTGCGCTGGCTTATTCGGGCCATGAACGTGTGAGTGAAATCTCGAGCATATTGAACCATCTGGCATAGTCGCGCCGCGATTATTCATTGCGATGTTCCTTAGTCGCAGAGTCGAGAATTTGGATTTCGACGTTTCGGTAAAACACCTCTGAGAACTCCGCCTGGAGGGCGATTTTTCCCCGGCGGAGCGGCTGCCACGCGGGAGGGTCCTGCCCCTTCTCGTGGGGTTTCCCAGCGTCTTCCGGCGGTCCAAGCTGGCGCAGCGCGGTGGATTCGAAAACTGTCGCGCCGTTGACGATGTGTTGTGAGCCGGCGTCGCCGTGAACGACGATCTCGACGCTGTTCCAGCCGTCGTGCTCGTTGGTCGTGGCTTTAATTACGCGGCGAATGCCGCCATCGCCCACGGTTTGCGTCGTACCTCCTTCGGATTTTGGTTTGTAGCGATATATTTTCTTTTCCGCGTCGGCGAGCTCGCCGAGAACATCAACTTGCGCGCCGCGCACGGTGAAGCAATCGCCAACGTCATTTTCTTGGATTTGGCATTCGATGCACCGCGGCCACACCGTGTCGGTACCGACGATGTGATACAGCAGCCCGGCGTCGCGGCGCTGCGTCATCCGCGGCTTAAATTTCTTTTCACCGCATTTATATTCCAGCCGCACATGGTAATTTTCGTATTCCGCCTCGGTGGCCAGATAGCCGCTCGGGACGGCGGTGCCTTCCGGCTGGTCCTTGTAAACATGAATCACGCCGTCCTCCAACTGAAAGACCTTGCCGGGATCGTCGTTCTTCGGATGGTTTTGGATTTTGGTATACCAGCCATCCAGATTCTTGCCGTTGAACAATTGAGTCCAGCCCGTTTCGCGGGCGGCGGCCGAATGAGCATCCTGGGCTTGCGCACAACCGGCGATCAATAGCCACAGCGAAAGTCGCAATAGAAAGTTAGTAAGGTTCATATCGAGGCGCGGATTCGGCTAACGTTAAGGCTTGGGATCGGCAGGTGATTTTACGGGTTGATAGTGCATGAAATGGTCTTCGTCGGGGCCGACGCCGCCGGGCTCGTCGTCGCGGCCGAGACTCTTCAGTAAAAATCCGTCGCTGGTGATGGTGTAGAGCAGGGGGCGGCCCCAGCCGTCGGTGGTACGCACGTTCGGTCCGTCGGCGTCGCGGAGTTGGTCGAGGGTCTTCGGCAGCCGCTTCTTCGACTTCAAGTAGCCCAGGATCAGGCCGTACGTTTCGTTGATCGCGTTATTCGTGGCATTGATGTGGGGAGTTTCGTCGGCGGGGGCGAAATGAACGACCGCGCCGATGGCGAGTCCGATCGTCGCGAGGGCTAAAACTGCAATCACGGCTAGTTTCATGTTGCCTTTCGCGTCCCCTCACCGGTCTTTGCTCGCTCCCGATTTCTCACTCGCGTTGAATTCCGCGACTGATTCGAAACACGTGACCGTCGGGGTGGCGGATGTGCATTTCGCGCACACCCCAAGGTTGGTCGGACGGAGGCCAGGTGACTTCGATGCCTTGCTCGACGCAGAGCTTGTGAACGGCATCGACGTCGTCGACCCAGACACTCATCCAGACACCTTTGTCGGCCGTTTCGCCGCCGTCGCGGCCGAAGGTGGTTGTGTTCGTGCCTTTGCCCCGACCGCCCTGGGCATCGCGGCAGAGAAAGATCTCGCAATGGCCGGCACTAACGGAGCCGAACGTGGACGGGCTACCCCACTCGAAGCCTTTCTTCCAGCCGAGCTTTTCGAACCAATCGAAGCTTTGCTGCAAGTCGGAGACGTTCAGGATTGGTGTGAGTTGGTGGACGAGCATGGGAATGATGTTCGATGGAAGATGTTGAAAAAAGAATATTGTTCTGTGGCTTGGTTAGGTCGATTGCGCGCAAGTAGTGGTGCAACAAGGGTTACTATTTTTGACGATTTGTGAATTACATCGAAGTCGATTTTTGCGGACAAAATTCCTGCTTGCAATCTTGCACGCTGATGCTCCTAGGGTGCAAAACAAGGCCTTTTCGGAGATCGGGT